>CAZATH010000050.1:0-9252 GCA_964487995.1 uncultured bacterium | reverse complement strand
CCCATGCACTCTCTCTTGCTTTTTCTACTTCAGAAGGTAAAATCATATACACTGGTGATTTCAAAATAGATCAAAATCATCCTACAATGGAAACTACGGATCTGCATACCTTTGCCCGCTTAGGGGAAGAGGGAGTGAAACTACTCTTATCGGATAGTACCAATGCCGATGAACCAGGATTTGGAACCTCTGAAATGAGAGTAAGAGAAGGGCTAGAAAAGGTGTTTGCAAAGTATACCGACAGAAGAATTATTATTAGTGTATTTGCATCCCATGTCAGCCGTATAGAATTGATAATGAGCTTAGCCAAAAAGTATGGAAGAATAGTAGCTGTTGATGGAAGAGGAATAATAAAAATAACCGAACTATCACGTAAACTAGGATTTTTAGCAGATTATGATGATATCATTGTATCTTCCCAAGATGCACTTTCTTTACCACCTCAATCTCAAGTTATTATCAGTACAGGAACACAAGGAGAACCTTTATCGGCTTTGAGTCGTATGGCATTTGATAAACATCGTCTAATTAAGCTTCAACCGCAAGATGTTGTTGTTATATCTGCTGACCCTATACCTGGTAATGAGAGGGCTATATTCGACGTTATTAATAGGTTATTTGCCAAGGGTGTTGAAGTAGTATATTCCGATTACTTTTTAGTTCATGCCTCAGGACATGCTTCTATGGAAGAGTTGAGGCTTCTAATCAATCTGATAAAACCGGAATATTTTGTTCCAATCCATGGTGAACGCAGACAACTGGTATCACATCGGAATCTGGCAATTGAAACAAGAACAGTTAAGGAAGAAAATACTTTTATTCTTGAGAGAGGAGATGCATTTGTCCTTCGAGAGGGTAAAGCTACAATTGAAAAATCATTTATAAAGGCTAGAGAAATATTGGTAGATGGTGGAGTTGTAGATGTATCCTCTAGCGTAATTAATGAACGTTTAGCTCTGTCAAAGGAAGGTATTATTGTGATCATTATAACACTTGATAGGAGAAACAAAGCAAGATTGTTTGACTTAATTATTAAGGGAGTTTATCTCGGTGATGATAACGCCATATCCAGCCTTAGGCAATATATATCTACTACAGCAGGGGAAATCGTATCTCGGCCGGATTTAACCATAAAACAGAAAGAAGACATGATGAAGGAAAAAATCAGATCTCGAATCTTTTCTAAGTGGAGGCAAGCTCCACATATAGTTGTAAGAGTTGTACCCACCCATTAAGTCAGTAGGGAGATTAGTTTCTCCCTACTGACAATAAAATCTCCTATCTCGCTGAAATCTCTAATTTCTAATGTAATAACTCTACCTTCTAAAAAGGGTTTTAATTTTTTCCATTCAACGTTACCGTGTCCTATAGGTTTATGCTCATCCCGATAGCCATTATTATCATGCGCATGAATATATTTTATTTTAGAGATAATATCGTGCATATTCATCACTAGATCAAAGTTCCATCTCATTGTATTGGCGTGTCCAATGTCTAAACATATCGAAGCAAATGGGAACTTTCTAACAAATGCTACAAAGCTGTCTAACCTTGAAAATAATTCTCTTCTTACGCCATTTTCTATAAGTAGGGTTACACCTGTAATTGATGCAATTTGGAGTAAACGATAAATGGAATCTTCAGAAGAAGATATATTGATATGAGAAAAATCCACACTTTTAGTGCCGGTTAGCTTTCCTGTATGTACAACGGCAAGACGTGCTCCTATTCTTCGTGCGGTTATAAGAGCTTTGGTCGAAAGTTCCAGAGATAATCTCCGTATATCGGGATTGGCACTTGCTATATTTATGTCTATATAGGGTAGATGAACAGATAGATCCAAATGAGTATCTTTAAAAAACAAATATGTTTTTTCAATTTCACTTTCCGACAATAAAATCAAACCATCTCCCCACAGTTCCACCCCATCAAAACCATAATCTAAGGCAATTTGGGCTGTTTCAATTCCCGTTTTATCACCAAATGATGAGGCAGGCAAGAAAAACTTCATTTTAGTCCTTTCTCTTGGGTATTACACATATAAAGTTCATTGGTTCCTCTCCTATATTTTCAAATTGGTGCAATATGTTAGGCGGTACGTATGCAGCAGTTCCTGGTGTTAGCTCAAAATCGCCAAATTCTGTACGAAGTTTTCCCTTCCCATTAACAAAAAATATTTCATGTTCCCACTCATGTTTATGATATGGTGTAGCCTTTCCAGGTTCCACAGTGAAATAACGCATTTCAAACGTTGGCACTCCTATCTCCTTAGAAAGCAACCATTGAATCCAAACTCCTTCTAAACCATAAACTTCTTCTTTTGGATGGGTATCAATGTGAGTAATGAATGGCTTTTGCATAATTTCCCCCTCCTTTGTTATAATCTAAATGTAGTATATCAAATAACCTTCAGAAAGGGGGAAACAGTAGTGGATAGAAAGAGAGTAATTATCATGGGGGCTGCAGGCCGAGACTTCCACAATTTCAACACCTATTTCAGAGACAAAGAGGAATACGAAGTTGTGGCATTTACTGCAACACAGATTCCCGACATCGAGGGTAGAGTATATCCAGCAGAATTGGCCGGTAAGCTTTATCCTGAAGGTATTCCTATTTACCCAGAAGAACAGTTACCTGAACTCATCCAAAAGTATAATGTGGATTTCGTGGTATTTTCTTATTCAGATGTTTCTCATGAATACGTAATGCATAAAGCAAGTTTAGTGCATGCAGCTGGTGCATCCTACATGCTACTTGGTCCAAGACACACTATGCTCAAATCATCTAAACCTGTAATAGCTATCGTTGCTGGTCGTACTGGTTCTGGTAAATCTCAGACAACTCGCAGAGTAGTAGAAATATTACGTGAATTAGGCAAGAAAGTGGTTGTTGTTAGACACCCCATGCCCTATGGAGATCTCGTTAAACAAAAAGTTCAGAGATTTGCTACCTACGAAGATCTAGACAAGCATAATTGCACAATAGAGGAAAGAGAAGAGTATGAGCCTCATATTGATAGAGGAGCTGTTGTATACGCAGGTGTAGATTATGAAGCAATTTTGAGAGAGGCTGAGAAAGAAGCTGACGTAGTGATATGGGATGGAGGAAACAACGACTTCCCATTCTTTGTGCCAGATCTAACAATTACCGTGGTTGATCCTCATAGACCTGGCCATGAAGTAACATATCATCCAGGTGAGACCAATGTCAGATTAGCCGATGTGATCGTTATTAATAAAGTGGACACTGCTGATCTTGATAATATTGAGTTTGTGAGAGAAAATGTTAGAACAGTTAATCCAGATGCTATCATCATTGAAGCAGCTTCCCCACTATTTGTAGAAGATCCCGATATGATTAGGGGCAAGAGAGTGCTTGTCGTTGAAGATGGTCCAACACTGACACATGGTGAAATGTCCTATGGTGCAGGATATATTGCTGCAATAAAGTATGGTGCTGCAGAAATTGTAAAAGCAAAGGAGTTTGCCGTGGGAACAATTAAAGCAGCATATGAAAAATATACTCAAATTGAAGAGGTTTTGCCTGCCGTTGGTTACAGTGAAAAGCAGTTAAAAGATCTCGAGGAAACTATCAATGCGACCGATGCCGATGTTGTCGTATCCGCAACTCCTATCAATCTTGAGCGAGTAATCAAAGTCAATAAACCAATGGTGAGAGTTAGATATGAACTTCAAGAGATCGGCAAACCCACGTTAGAAGATATCATCAAGAAGAAATTTGCATAAACTCTATTGATTATTTTCAATGGGGGCACATTTCAAGTGCCCCCATAATACATTAAAGGAGGGGATGAAAAGTGGCAATTTACATGAAAGGAAAGAGTATTACTTCAATGCTAGATCTCTCCAGAGAAGAGATTTGGCAGGTATTAGAGTTTGCCAAACAGCTAAAACATGAACATTTAGCAGGTAAAAGACATGATTATCTCAAGGGTAGAACACTGGCTATGATTTTTCAAAAACCGTCTACAAGAACTCGCGTATCTTTTGAGGTAGGTATTTATCAGCTAGGAGGTTATGCCCTGTATTTAGGTGCCAATGATCTACAGCTGAGAAGAGGAGAAACAATAGCCGATACCGCTCGTGTGCTATCGCGATATGTTGATGGTATTATGGCACGTGTATTTGATCATAAAGATATCGTTGATCTCGCAACATACTCGCGGGTTCCTGTAATCAATGGTTTATCAGATTTTGAGCATCCCATGCAAATATTGGCAGATTTCCTAACAATATGGGAAAAGAAAGGAACGCTAGAAGGATTAAAATTTGCCTACGTTGGTGATGGCAATAATGTGGCAAATTCATTAATTTTTGGATCGGCTATTGTAGGCATGGATATATATGTCGCCTCTCCTAAGGGCTATGAACCTCTTCCTGAGGTTGTGGGCAAAGCACAAGAAATTGCTAAAAAGTCCGGATCCAAAGTTGTTATAACCAATGACCCAATTGAAGCTGTTAAAGAAGCCGATGTAATATATACAGATGTATGGGCTTCGATGGGACAAGAGGCTGAAGCAGAAGAAAGAAGGAAAATATTCCTACCATATCAGGTTAATCCTGATTTGGTTAAGCATGCTAAGGATGATTATCTGTTTATGCATTGCTTACCAGCACATCGTGGAGAAGAGGTTGTTGATGAAATTGTTGATGGCCCCAACTCTGTAGTGTTTGACGAAGCCGAAAACAGATTACATGCCCAAAAGGCTGTTATGGCTCTGATAATAAGGTAGGTGATTGATATGAAAATAGTCATAGCCCTTGGTGGCAATGCCTTACAACTGCCTGGAAGTAAGGGGGATGCTTACTCTCAGCTAAAAGCGTGTCAGCAGACTGCAAAGAATTTACTAAATGTTCTTGCAGATAAATCCATCAAAGTTGCTATTACCCATGGAAACGGACCACAAGTTGGAATGGAATTGCTTCGCCACGATATTGCGAAAGATAAGTTACCTCCGTTTCCTATGGATTTTCTTGGGGCTATGACCCAGGGATACATTGGATATATGTTATCTCAGTCTATTCGTAACGTGTTTAATGAAAATAACATAGATAGAGGTATAGCTACGATAGTAACTCAAGTGGTGGTAGATCCAAATGATCCAGCTTTTGAAAATCCAACTAAGCCAGTAGGTCCTTTTTATACCAAAGAAGAGGCTGAAGAATTGATGGCATCAAAGGGTTGGGTTATTAAAGAAGATGCTGGTAGAGGTTATAGGCGGGTTGTACCTTCTCCTGAACCATTTGATATTGTAGAGCTGGCCGAAATTAAGGATATTTATGAAGATGGTAAGATACCTATATCTGTGGGAGGTGGTGGAATACCTGTTATTAAAACAAACGAAGGATTACGCGGTGTCGAAGCTGTTATAGACAAGGATCTTGCCTCCGCATTACTTGCAAACAAGCTTGGTGCTGACAAATTGATTATCCTTACTCAAGTTGACAAAGTATACATTAATTTTGGTAAACCAGATCAAAAAGGCTTAGACAGAGTTTCACTGGATGAAATAAAACAATACTATGAAGAAGGACATTTCCCCGCCGGTTCAATGGGGCCTAAGGTAAAAGCCGCTATAAGATTTTTAGAAAGAGGAGGAAACGAGGTAATAATAGCATCCCTAGAAGATGCGGACAAGGCCATAACAGGTAATGCTGGAACAATTATATACAGGTAGAGGTGAATTTGCATGTGGTGGGGAGGATCCTCCTTAATTTTAACAGCAATTGATATATTACTTGTTACAGTCTTTGTATATAACCTACTTAAGATTTTGCAAAGTGTAGGAGGCCTCCCCCTTGCTATACGTTTTATTGGTGTAGCATTTATTCTTGCGTTAATTTCATGGTTCTCTAAAGTATTTCACATTCTTACATTTACAGGATGGGTTGCAGACAAGGTATTAGCCATATTGGTAATATCCGTACCCATCATATTTCAACCGGAGTTTAGAAGAGCGCTACAACGATTTCAACTTCTCCGTTTACCATCAAGTCGTTCTTTAAAACTCAAAGTTATAGACGAGCTATTAATAGCAAGTGAATGGCTTCGCAGCAATGGTTATGGTGCACTAATCATCATTGAAAGAGAAGATATTATTGGAGATGTAGAAGCCGGGAGAGGAGTCATCTTGGATGCCATTCCTAAGGCTAAATTAATAGAAACAATTTTCTTTCCCGGATCTCCACTTCATGATGGAGCGGTGA
The DNA here is from genome assembly GCA_964487995.1 of uncultured bacterium. Classification (GTDB taxonomy): domain Bacteria; phylum Coprothermobacterota; class Coprothermobacteria; order Coprothermobacterales; family JAADFF01; genus JAADFF01. Next base: position 3,025 of record CAZATH010000050.1, on the reverse strand, counting down.
TCATTAACCAAAGTGGAAAATTATGGGCTGCAGGTTACGTGGTTCCCATACCAGAAGATATTAGTTCCACAGTAAACATATATGCTCATCTTGGGACACGACATACAGCAGCCCTTGCTATAACACGCGAAAAGGATGTTGTAGCAATTATCATTTCAGAGGAAAGACGTTGGATAAAAATTGCCTATGGTGGAAAGATTCTAGATGATACGTTTGGTGCAACTCCAAAAGAAATGCTTGTAAGACTTCTCATACGGGAAGATCACAAAAAACCTGCCAGAAATAAAGTTAAAAAAATGAAGAGGGAAGGGTATCGACAATGAGGAAACAAAGATTAACACTTCTCATCCTCTCTTTTTTGTTTACACTGGCAATGTGGATCGCCATGGCTCAAACCTCAACACCGTATACGGAAAGAGTTTTCACCGGGGTAAAAATACAAATACGAGGACTAAGTAACAACAAACTTGTGCTTAGTGATATACCCGAGGTTAACATTAAAGTAAGGGGACCTGAAGATATCATTTCCACAATGCCCAAGCCCGTCGCATGGGTTAGGATACCTGAAGGAATAATAGGAGATGTAGTTTTAAATATCAATGTCGACCTACCATCTAATGTTACATTACTAGATTTAAATCCATCATCGGTTGCCCTAAGAATTGACACCATCATTAGTAAACAAGTAGATATTCACATCCGCACACCTGAAAAAATTGATATAACGGAACAGTTTGAAGTTCTTCCGCCTAAGATTACCATTAAAGGTCCCAAAAGCATCATTAATAATATCGTTGAAGCTGTAATTGTAGTACCTTCTAATTATCCTGATACTTTGCGTATTTCCGCATCAAACATAAACCTTATTGATGCAACAGGCAAAGTCAAAGATCACAATCTTATTACTATTGAGCCATCGGAAATTAAGATTTCCCGTTTCACAACTCAACAAGATTATGCTCAGATACCTATAGTTCCAGTGGTAAAGGGTTATGTTGAAGGAGATTATATACTGCAAGGAATAGAAGTCAAACCTTTATTTGCCGTCATTAAGACTGCAACCGATAACATTCCTATCAAGGTAATAAGGACACATGCCATCCATCTTAATGGTACATATCCATCTACAGTAACTATAAGCTTAGATGATACCCCTTTAAAAGGATGGGCGAGTATTATTTATCCATCGTCTGGGAAAGTAACCATCGTATTTAAATGGAAGAAGACAAAAATATACAAAATCAAAACAACGGTAGGAGGAGCTCCGTGGATTGTTATGATTAGGTGTCCTGAAGATGTGGAACCACCACCTGATGTGGTTGACGATAGAGGTAAGGTTTTATCAGATAGAATCCCAGCCACTTGTATTGTTATATATTCAGGTGTTTACTAAAAGTGTTGAAAGGAGGTAATTGACATTGAAATGGTTTGGTACAGATGGCATTAGAGGAATATTTGGAGAAGATTTAACACCTGATATCGCTTTCAAATTGGGAGTAGGAGTTACCAGATTCTGGCAACAACAAGGAATTGATAAACCCAATATTATGATAGCCAAAGATCCCAGATTATCTTCCGATGCCTTGGAAGCATCATTAATATCTGGCATATTAACAGCGGGAGGAAATACAATTAGTTTAGGAATACTTCCCACTCCTGGTTTGGCGCTATTGGCTTCTCTTGACAAAAATGTACACGGTGCCGTTATGATATCGGCTTCCCATAATCCCATTGAATACAATGGGCTTAAAGTTTTTAACGGAAAAGGCGAAAAACTTGACTCTTCTGCAGAAGCTATTATTGAGAAGTATATGGAAGAAAACATAGCTTCATCTTGGCACAAAGTGGGCAAAAATATTTTATATCCGGAAGCAAACAAAGTGTACATAGATACTCTTTTTGATAGAATTGGTAATATCTATCTAAACGAAGATTTTGTCGTGGTGGATACGGCCCATGGAGCTACCTGTAATGCTGCTGTTTATGCACTTCAAAAGGGTGGAGCCCGTGTAACGGCTTTGTTTGGATATCCCGACGGTTGGTGGATAAATAAAAGTTGCGGAGCTACACATCCAGAGGTTATATCCAAAGAAGTAGTACATTTGGGAGCATCTTATGGTTTTACCTTTGATGGTGATGGTGATAGAGTTTTTATGGTTATAGGTGATGGAACCATTCTCACAGGTGATCACTTACTTGCTATTTTAGCCTATTATCTAAAAGAAAAAAAATTATTAGGAGATTACGTAGTTTCCACAATAATGGCTAATTTAGGATTGGAAAATTACTTATCCACGCTAGGCATAAAACTCGTTCGTACATCGGTTGGGGATAAATATGTATATGATGAGATGAAAAAGATAGGTGCTGTATTGGGAGGAGAATCATCAGGACATATTATTTTAATGCCTATAAACAATACCGGTGATGGAATAGGTATAATGCTGTTTATACTACATGCCATTTTCAATGATGGATTTGATATTAGAGAGGTGATTGATAAGTTTATACTTTATCCCTCTGAAATGTATAATCTTAAAACACGTTATAAAAACGAACTAGCTTCTCATCCAAAGGTAAGAGAGATTGTGCATAAATATACAACACAATATGAGAGAGAAGCACGCATCATTGTAAGACCTTCTGGAACCGAACATGTTTTGAGAATATCTGTGGAGGCACAAAATCGCAAATTAGTGGTAAAATTATTAGAAACTATAGTGAAAGAAATAGAAGATGTGGAAAAAACATTAAGGGGGAACACGTAATGTGTGGAATAGTAGGATATATAGGTGACGATAAAAAAGTACCTGTAATTATAGAAGCTTTAAAACGTTTAGAGTATAGGGGATATGACTCAAGTGGAGTTGCGCTTCTCATGGATAATGGAAATATTTTCATAGAAAAGAAGAAAGGTCCCATCTCGGTATTGGAAGAACAAATAAGAGAGTTATGGGAAAGCGATGATGTGCTTTTGGGAATAGCACATACACGTTGGGCGACACATGGCGAACCCAATGATATC
>CAZATH010000049.1:0-9290 GCA_964487995.1 uncultured bacterium | reverse complement strand
TACCCCAATGATCTCCCATAAACAGCACGCCTCCACCATTTCTTATAAACATCAAAATGGCAGCTTTCTCCCTTGGGGTTAAATTCACATTGGGCTCTGGCAAGATGTATACGTCGTACTGTTTAAGAACATTGTAGGTAATGGGATCATCATCTTCACCACAACGTCTACACTCTGTATTACCCCACTGGGCAACGGTCATACCCTCTTTCTTTAAGGCATCGGCAAAATCGGAATATGCACCTTCTATCGTCCAATCGGCATTACCAGCTGTTTCACCATGGGCATTGTCAAATAATACCTTAACCCCCTGACAACTGCTGGCATATGTGATGGTATCATGTCCTACAGGCACAACAAACGATACCACTAACATAGAAATCAGGGAAATAAAAAGTAACCATCGTTTCATAATGTTCACCTCCACTATTAAGAGCCTATCAGATAATTATACGACTAAGAGTCATATATAATGTATTGATAGGAGGTGAAGACAGTGCAAGGCGAGGAAAAACCCACTACATTTACCAAAGACTTTCAATTTATGAGGTTTGCAGCATACGGGTTTCTAAAGAATCTCAGATTATTTGAACCCTTTATGATTCTATTCTTCCGCAGTCAAGGGTTTGACTTTTTCCAAATAGGTGTTTTATATAGTATCATGGAGATATCTACAAATATCTTAGAGATACCTACCGGTATATTTGCCGACACATTTGGCAGAAGGCTGTCAATGGTTATGTCTATGTCTTCATATATTATCTCATTTCTCATATTTTTCTTATTCCCCAACTTTTGGATGTATGCCTTTGCAATGGTGTTGTTTGCCATGGGAGAAGCCTTCAGAAGTGGTACTCACAAAGCTCTGATTCTATCTTACCTTAAGATTAAGGGATGGGAACATCTTAAAACCCAATACTACGGTGCTACCCGCTCATGGTCACAGATGGGCTCCGCCGTTAATGCCATTCTTGCCGGTATACTTGTGGTTATTACCAACAACTACAAGGCAGTGTTTCTGTTTTCTCTTATTCCCTACATTATTAATCTTATCAATCTTGCAACATATCCCAAAGAACTCGATCAGTTTGTAAAGAAGAAAAAGAAAAGGGAAACCTTGGGTGACTTTGTAAGCATGTTTAAAGATCCACTAATTCTCAGAGCCTTTATGAACTCTTCTATCTTTATGGGGGTATTTAAAGGCACCAAAGATTATCTGCAACCTATCCTAAAAGATATGGCACTGGCACTACCCATTTTCCTATGGCTTAGCAGTAAACAGAAGGCAGCTATTGTCGTAGGTATTACCTACTCAATTATATATTTCATCAACTCTATGGCATCCAGAAATGCCTACAAGGTAAAAGAGCACTTCTCGGCAAGTTTAACTTCCCTTATAAACTGGCTTTACATCATAGGTATTATAGGCGTAGCTTTAGCAGGTATTTTCTATCACTTTAAACTATACTATCTGGCAGTGCTTATGTTCCTTGTTCTGTATGTGCTTCAAAACCTCAGAAGACCAATTATGCTAGATTACATCTCTGAAATTATACCAGCAGGTAGTATGGCAACGGGGTTATCAGTAGAAAGTCAAATTAAGAGTTTACTTGCATCAGTTCTTGCACCATTTATCGGTTTCTTGGCAGATAAATTGGGTATCGGTATAGCACTATCTACCGTAGGCATACTATCTCTCGTGGTGTTTCCAATGGTAGCCGTAAAAGAAAAGAGCATGTAGGAAAGGGACCGCATAAGCGGTCCCCAAGAGGAGGGAGTGTCTACCAGATATTTCTGGGTATTATATCACAACAGCAGAGTATTGTTCATATACACATAAACTAATCTACTTTATACAACTCTGCCTCAGCCCTTAACCGTTCAGAGGTTGCATATACTTCTTCGTTTTCATGGACAAGTTTTTCCAGTTCATTTTTCATATTCACAACAATTTCAGCTATTTGAGTAGCACTGAGCGCCATAGATTCTGTCTGCTTGGTTACCTCATCTGTGCCAGACTTTACCTCTGAAACCGTAGCAGAAAGCTCCTCAGACGTAGCCGCCAGGGATTCTGTCATCTGCGAAACACTACGGATTTGATCCATGATACCCAATATCTCTTCTGTGGTCTTAGAGGCATGCTCTGTAAGAGACTGAACCTGCCTTGAAAGATCTTCACTCTGACGACTTGCCATATCGGCACTGGTTTGGAGTTTTTCTACCATCTTCTTAATGTGTTCCACAGATTCTTTGGATTTTTCGGCAAGCTTTCTAATCTCCTCTGCCACAACGGCAAAACCCTTACCAGCATCACCTGCACGGGCTGCCTCAATGGCTGCATTAAGGGCAAGAAGATTAGTTTGCTCGGCTATGTCTTTAATCTCATCTACAACACTATATATGGCATCCATATTCTTCTTCAGCTCATCGGTAATATTAGAGGTTTCTTCCATCGCCTTGGCACCCATAATAATACCCTCTCGAAGCATCTTTATAGACTCTGAGCCATCTTCTGCCATAGTGTTTATATTGGCATACACACCAGCAAGTTGTGTGGCATTTTCTGCAAGAAGATCGGCAGATTGCTTAATGTTTTCCATAGAGGCGTTGATGGTCTCCACCGACGCATATACATTCTGTGCAGATGATGCTATATCTTGAAGATGGGTATCAACATCTTCAAATGCCACATTAAACTCGTTAAGCGACTCTGTTACCCTCTCAGCTGTATCGGTAAGCGCCTGAATACCCTCCTTAATAACACCGATTGATTGCCTTGTATTGTCAAGGGCAACGTAAAGATCCTTTGCCTCTGAGGAAAGAGAAGACATTTTAATGAAGGATAGGTCTCTATCTTTAAGCCGTTTAGCAAGTATTGCTATCTCGCCGTTTATCTTTTCCCTTCTCCTTGCTATGACAAAAGCCATTAGCGGTATCAATATTAGTATTAAAACCACAGCGTAGACTTTTGGCAGAAACCAAACTGCTAACGATAACACTATACCTAAGGCAAAACCAACAAGACCCAATGTTAGGGCATAAGACATCTTACCACCCCTCTCTGCTTTTTATAAAACTTACTTACCTATCTATATTATAAACACTTCTTAACTATATGTAAATGGGGGGAGGCAATTTTAACTTAAAAAATTAAACGATAATGCTAATAATTAGTTGTATGAATATTGACAGTAAATTAGAATTCTTCTAAATATTGATAATAATATAAAAAAGTATCTATCTAAACTATTAGACATCAAAAGGCTTAGGTGATTCCAGTAATGAATACGATTATTAATTTAGATGGCATAGAGGTGGCTATACCATGAGAGCAAGAAGACATTTTTAAACGAACATACTAGAAATATATTACATGACAGGAGTAAAGAGATACACCACGCATAAAAATAAAAGGGTAGGGAAACTCCCTACCCTTTTTGTTAAAGACTATCTAGAATGATTTTAAAATTTTACAGCTTCTGGAACTTTGGGAAGCCCTGGCATAGTCATGATATCACCTGAGATGGGAACGATAAAGCCGGCACCTGATGATATCTTAATGGAAGAAACCTTAAATGTATAAGGAGCGGTAGGCACGCCAAGTATAGAGGGATCGTGGGTAAGGCTATACTGGGTCTTTGCCATACAGATAGGTAGTTTGTCCAAGCCCAGTTTCTTTACCCTCTTTAGAAGTTTTTTAGCTTCTGGGGTAAATGTCACATCTTCTGCCCTATACACCCTACGGGCAAGTTTTCTAATCTTTTCCTCTACGGTATCCTCAAGTTCATAAACATAATTTGGTTGAATCTCTTTGGCATTATGTAAAACCTTCTCGGCAAGTGATATTCCCCCCTCTCCACCTTTGGCAAATACTTCAGAAAGTGCCCACTGAATACCATGCTCGTTTAGAAGAGATGTCAGGGCATCAAGCTCTGCATCGGTATCACCGGCAAAGCGATTGACAGCAACTACAGGCTCGTATCCAAATGCCCTAATATTCTCAACGTGGGCAAGAAGATTTACAAACCCTTTCTTCACTGCCTCAACATTTTCCTCTGTAAGATGTTTCTTCTTTACACCTCCATGATATTTCAGTGCCCTGATAGAGGCAACGATCACAACAGCGGCAAGTGGAAGTGATGCCTTCCTCTGGACAATATCAATAAATTTCTCGGCACCAAGGTCACTGCCAAACCCTGCCTCCACAACCACCCAATCGGCTTTACGCAAGGCTACTTCCATGGCAATAATGGAGTTGGTGCCATGGGCGATATTGGCAAATGGCCCTGTATGAACCAAGACAGGTGTGCCTTCACCTGTTTGAACAAGATTGGGCTTTATGGCATCCTCCAGAAGAAGTGTGGCACCACCATCTGCCTTGATATCCCTTACATATACAGGATTTTTATCCATGTCAAAGCCAAGTAAAATGTTACCAATTCTTTCACGGAGCTCATCAAGAGAAACCGACAGACCAAGTATTGCCATAATCTCAGAAGCTGGTGTGATTTCAAAGCCGGTGTTTCTGACAAAATGGCTGCCTATACCCACCACAATTTCTCTAAGGCTTCTGTCATTCATATCCATAACCCGCTTCCACAGTATTTCATCGGCAGGCATACGGAGAAGCCCGAAGTGAAGTGCATTGTCAAGCATGGCAGAGATAAGGTTATGTGCTGAAGTAACAGCATGGAAATCTCCTGTAAAGTGAAGGTTAATTTTTTCTGAGGGTAAGACAACAGCTTTGCCACCACCAGTAGCACCACCTTTGACACCAAAGAAGGGACCAAGAGAGGGTTCCCTCAATGTCAACATAGCGTTTTTACCCATCCTCCTCAGGGCATCGGCCAGACCAATAGAGGTTGTGGTCTTACCTTCGCCAGCCGGTGTAGGGTTAATTGCTGTAACAAGAATCAACTTTCCCCTTCTTTCCCCCTCCATTACCTCTTTCAGAGGCACTTTACCCATATAACGTCCATAGGGTTCCACCTCTACATCGATAAGCTTTGCAATCTCTGTAATTTCTTTCACGTTTCTCCCTCCCTTTCTTTTAGGTATTACATTTTAATATTAAATCATAAACCATCAAAGAACCTTATATACTTGTGCCATACCAATTCTTAGCCTTCTTTTAGTGCCATCTTCAAATTCAACTTTTATGCTACCTGATGGGAATATCTTTATTACCCTTCCATAACCAAAATGCTCAGAATACACAGTGTCTCCCTCTGAGAGTATAGAAATATCCTCTACAGGTATTTTGTAGCTTTCTCCATCAGTATCAAATTTTTCATTAACTTCAAGAAGGGCACTTTCTACAAACTCCACATAGGGAGATGGTTTTCGAGGAACAGTGTCTCCCCACAATGTGCGATACTCAGCATATGTGATGTAAAGATGCCTACGAGGTCTTGTGACAGCTACGTAAAATAGCCGTTTTTCTTCCTCCTCATCATCGACATCTCTCCAAGCAAAGCCCCCCCTACGATATGGCATATAACCATCTTCTACACCTACAAGAAATACCACATCAAATTCCAAGCCTTTGGCAGCATGTATGGTCATTAGCTTCACACCTTCTTTGTTTTCTGTAGTATCTGCATCGGTCCTCAGTGCCATTTCAGACAGAAACTCACCAAGGGTTTTGCCCTCACCATCATACATTGCCATAATGTTCATCAGCTCACCAATATTTTCCCTTCTCATATCTTCGCCGGCATCTATGAGATAATCGAGATAACCACTGTCTTTAAGCACCTCTCTAAGAAGTTCAACTAGTGATATACCTTTTTCTACCATTGTGCGCCACTTTACAACATGTTGCCACAAACGTCTAAAGGCTGCTGCACTCTTGCCAGATAAGACAGAAACCAACTCATCTATATCCTCTACACTGTCCCATGCCTTCCACAACTTTTCTTGAGAAACAGCACCTATGCCTCGTGGAGGCATATTGATAATACGTTGCCACGCCACTTTATCCTTTGGATTATGTATAACGGTCAGATAAGATATGATATCTTTGATTTCTTTTCTTGCATAAAAAGACACGCCCTTGATAAGCACATATGGTATCCCATACTTACCCAATACTTCCTCAAAATGTCTAGATTGAGCGTTGACCCTGTAGAGTATAGCCATTTCATTGTATGGTATACCCTCAGAGATGGAAAGGGAATGAATGAGACCGGCCACTTGTGAGGCTTCTGTATATTCATCGGCAACAGATATAATCTGCACTTTACCATCTTCATTGGTATGGGATCTAACAGGGAAACGATGACGTGATGCCATGGCGGAGGAAACACTGTTGGCAACAGAGACAATCTTCTTGGCACTTCTGTAGTTGATATCTAACTTTATCACCGTGGCATCGTTAAAATCTTTTAAAAATGTATCAACATAAGAGGGTGATGCACCTCTCCAGCTGTATATAGACTGCTGAACATCTCCTACCACTGTAATATTGCGGTGGGAAAGTGATAGTAGCTTACCTATAGAATACTGAACCTCATTGACATCTTGAAACTCATCTATCAGTACTCCATCAAATAAATGGGCAAGCTTCCTTCTAAAGGCCTCATCTGAAAGAAGCATATGGACAAAACCCAAGAGGTCGTCAAAATCCAGTCTCCCAGAAGAATATAGCTCTGTGTGATACAGCACAAATAGCTCTTTATAACCCATAGGAAGGTGGTTGTAATCAGGTGCGTAATACATATCAAACCGGTCAGGGTCGTATATTCCACGTCTTTTGGCAAGGGAAACATCTTCAAGAAATCTCTGCATGGCCTTCTTGTCATCGCCTGTAGACTTAACCTTATACCCCTTTTCCTTAAATATGTTTTTGACGATAGCCAAACTATCTTCTCTATCGGCAACGGTAAAATCACTTGTGAGGTTGGGCTTTTTCATAACCAATTTCTCAATATGGCTTTGTATAATTTCCTGAGCCTGCGGTAGTGAAATATATCTTCTTAGCATCATCAGTGAGGCAGAATGAAAGGTGCGCACCCACGGTGGAGTGACAGTAATCCCCATGTAGCGTTTAAACATATCACTTAAGCGTTCCTTCATCTCCTCGGCTGCTTTGTTGGTAAAGGTAACGGCAAGTATTCTATCGGGTTTTATACCCTCATCGTAGACAAAGTGTAAAAATCTATAAGTGAGCACTCTCGTTTTTCCACTACCGGCACCGGCAAGCACCAAAAGTGGACCCTTTGGAGCTAACACTGCTTGACGCTGTCTATCATTTAAAACATCATATATATCCAACATTCTCACCCCTCACAATAACTTGCTTTATATATTATCATGTATCAAAAAGTAAAAAGGGGAGCATACGCTCCCCTATATCTCATAGGTGTAGGGTCTTTACTATGCATAATGACATGCAACAAAGTGGCCTCCCCCAATATCTCTCAGTGGTGGCTCTTGGGTGCGACACTTCTCTGTTGCATAAGGACATCTTGTATGGAAACGACAACCCTTAGGTGGGTTGATCGGAGAGGGTATCTCACCCTGAAGAATGATACGCTCCCTTTGATAATCAGGATCTGGGACAGGAACAGCAGAAAGTAGTGCTTGGGTATACGGATGTTTGGGCTCATCAAATATGTGGGCGTTATTACCGTATTCCATGATCTTTCCAAGATACATAACCGCAACATAGTCGGACATGTGCCTGACAACGGCCAGGTCATGGGCTATAAACAGGAACGATATACCATATTTCTGCTGAAGCTCTATCATGAGATTAATAACCTGTGCTTGAATAGAAACATCCAGTGCCGATACCGGCTCATCGGCAACAATAAACTTCGGCTGGAGTGCCAAAGCACGGGCTATACCGATCCTCTGTCTCTGCCCACCAGAAAACTCGTGGGGATATCTTCTTGCATATTCAGGACGAAGACCAACAACCTCTAAAAGCTCATAAACCCTCTTCTCTATTTCCTGCTTAGACATCTTTGTATGAACAACAAGGGGTTCTGCTATAATTTCACCGACAGTCATTCTAGGGTTTAGCGAACCATAAGGGTCTTGGAAGATCATCTGCATTTCCTTTCTAAACTCTAACATCTGTGAGGATTTAAGATGTGCAATATTGGTGCCATTAAATAGTATTTCTCCAGATGTTGGCTCTATCAGTTTCAGTATCGTTCTACCAACTGTCGTTTTACCAGAACCGGATTCTCCAACAAGACCAACAGTCGTACCATCAAAGACATCAAAGGAGACATCGTCAACAGCTTTTACATGGGCTACAACTCTTCTGAGAAGACCTGCCCTTATGGGAAAATATTTCTTTAAGTTTCTTACCTGAAGTATTGGTGTAGCCATCTACAGCACCCCCTTATACATACTTCCAACATCTAACGAAGTGTCCAGGCTCCACCTCAACCAGTGGTGGTTCCTCTACAAAACACTTCAGCTCCTGCGTCGCAACCTCGCATCGCGTATTAAAACGACAACCTTTAGGCATGTTCATAGGATTCGGAACAGTTCCAGGAATAGAAGGCAACTTCTCCTTTAGATGTCCCACATCTAATCGTGGTATAGACTTCAGAAGACCAATGGTATATGGATGAAGTGGATTTTTAAAGATGGTATGAACATCGGCATACTCTACCACTCTACCAAGATACATCACGGCAATTCTATGGGCATACTGGGCGACAACGCCAAGGTTATGGGTAATAAGAATATACGATGTTCCAAACTCCTTCTGAAGCTGTTTCATAAGCTCAAGTATCTGCGCCTGAATAGTAACATCAAGAGCCGTTGTAGGCTCATCGGCAATGATTAGAGACGGATTCAACATTAGTGCCATCGCAATAACCACACGCTGACGCATACCACCAGACATTTCATGGGGGTACTCATCTACACGCTTCTCAGGAGCTGGTATACCAACCTTGGCAAGCATTTCAATAGCACGTTCACGAGCCTCTTGTCTTGACACATCGGGCCTATGGGTAAGCATAACCTCCATTAACTGATCACCAATAGTAAATAGCGGATTTAATGCCGACATTGGCTCCTGAAATATCATAGATATCTTCGAACCACGGTATTTTCTCATTTCATCCATTGGTAATTTAAGAAGATCCACATACTCATTTCTATCCTTATCCCAAAATTCTATAGTTCCCGTTGGATGAAAAGCTGTCCTAGCAGGTAGAAGTCTCATAACAGAATACGATGTAACAGACTTACCACAACCAGATTCTCCAACTATACCAAGGGTTTCATGGGGGTAGACCTCAAAGTCTACCCCATCCACTGCC
>CAZATH010000048.1:0-9338 GCA_964487995.1 uncultured bacterium | reverse complement strand
CATCCATATACTACGAGATCTTGCCTTATCAACAAGTTTTAACCACTCTACCATCTCTCATCACCTCACGCAAAGACTGTTAGAAGTAAGCCAAGCAGCGCAATAATTGTTGGCCACTTCCAAAGGACAACAAATGCCTGATCGGGACGGAATCTACCCAAAACAGCATCAAATGCAATTGCTATGATAAACAGAATGAATATTTTTATTATCACATCAATAGCACTCCCACCACCAAGGAAGAATACAGCAAACAAACCAAGTTCTGCCATAAGCGATGCCGCCTTCATGAGAAGCATCATGCCAAGGTATTTTCCACCAAACTCAACCATAATACCCGATGCTATCTCGTGAGGGGCTATAGCCTGATCAAAAGGCTTTTCAGACATCACACCCTGAAGTGCAATATGAGCTCCAATAGCCGCAAGAATTAGGGGCCATTGGAAATAATGCCACGATGCTAAGTTCCACGGACTTTGTGCTTCAGATATCTTTTGAAGAAGGAGTGTCTTATCGTTTGCCACAACAGCCAGAAGACCAAGAATAAAAGGAAGTTCGTAGCCAAGCATCATAGAAAGGGCACGACCAACACCAATAGCACCCCAAGGAGAGGCACCTACAGAGGCCGCCAAGGCAAAACCTAATGGTCCTACCACGGCAAGATAAAGAATCAGGATGAGATCACCCTTGGTGTGGAAATTAAGACCTACTATAGTATCCAACGGAAGAAACAGCAACAACGCAAGTGGTCCACCAAGTCCCATAATTACACCAAGGTCAAACACCCAATTTTTCGTGGAAGCATCTTTTTTGGAAAGTAATTTGAGCACATCAATATAAGGCTGCCATATAGGAGGACCTACTCTATACTGAACCCTTGCCGTAAATTTCCTATAGATACCCATTAAGAATAGACCAATCATAACCATGAGGAATAGATATAAAAGCACCTTAAGCGTAAGTATAAAAGCCCCTAACAGTTTAGCAGTCATAGAAGCAGTCCCTGCCACAGTTGCCGTATTCACACCTCACACCCCCTTAAAATACCCAGAGCACCATTAACAGGACAATAAGTCCTGCAAGTGCCCACGTATAATCCCGGGTATCTCCAGTATTCCAGCTTTCTATATATGTGGCAAACCAGTTCCATATATTTCCAAACCATAGGTAAGCCCTTTCAATAGAAACTTTGAAGTATGGTTCTATAACCCTCTCAATAGGACCATAAAATGCACCTATCAATTGAACCTGCCACGTAGGTTTATATGGCTCTGAAGAGTTGAAGAAATCATCAAGATTGGTCTTACGGGAACCACCAGAAGAGGTATAAACCAACAGTGCAACCAGTATACCCACTATAAAGAGTATTGCCAGATACCCAAAGTGTAATATAGAAAATCCATTTACCATATATACAGCTTTATCTATAAGGAGTGGACCTCCGGCCATTGCACTCTGCATGATAATTTGATTGACATTACCACCGGTAATAAAATTCAAGACCTGTCCAGGAACAGAGCCACCGAGTACTGTTAGACCCATCACAACAAGGGCTATGATAATACCCCATGCAGACGTTTCTTTGACGCTGTGCATGAAATCATATCCCTTTGTGGGCTGTCCCCACCATATACCGTGGATATACCTAAAGGCATAAAGGAATGATGCTGTACCGGCTATCAGCGCCATAGCCGATAAAACAAAGAATCTACCGTAAAGAGCCGCTTGATATATTAAATACTTTGATGCAAATCCCCACATCAGAGGTATGCTTACCGTTGAGAGCATGGCAAGAAAACCCATGAAGAAGGTCACAGGCATGCGGTGGGCATATGCACCAAGCTTGTTAAACTCTGTCTCCCCGCCAGAACGTTTATAAACGGCACCAAGAGCCATATAAGCTGCCATTTCAAATACACCATGGGCATATGCATGGTAAATGGCACCAAAGAAACCTAAAGTGTAAACTGTCATTGCCACATTCATATCACGTTGATATCCAACGGTAATTCCTATACCTAAGACAAGTGCCATTACCATATATGCAAGCTGCCCCATAGAAGAGTAGGCAAGTAAATACATAGCATCTTTTTGTGCAAAGGCAAGTAGAGAGGTAAATACAGCACCAAAGGCAAGAAGAAGTGCCAACACGAAGAATGCAGAAGGCATATTCCTAAAAGGTGCCCCCAGAGACATTACCCACTTTCCACTCATCACGACACCAACAAAGATATATATCCACACCATCATGGCAAAGATACCTACTTTAGAGTATGCAGCAGAGAAAAACGCCGCAACCGAAGGATGAGTGCTTCCATAGGTTCGTGGTGCCCATGTGTGAAATGGTGGTATAGAAGCCTTAATCATAAATGGAACACCAAGAAGCAAGATTGCAAACAGTGTGAGATACGGATGCTTAATGGAATACATAGGCACTGTCTGCATCAGCTCAAACAGACCAAATCCAGTTTTTCCCTCAGAAACAATATAAAACAGGAAAATACCGGCAAGCATAGACATGGCTCCTACGCCTGACCAGAAAGCGTAAAGCCATGGTCCTCCCTCTTTAGTTCTATCGTAGTAAAGAAGCAGTAAGAACGCCACAAACGACATGAGTTCCCATGAGAAAAATAGAGAAATTAAATTAACAGAAGTCAGTGTTAAATATATTGCAGCGGCAAGAAGTGGTGTAAGCACATAAAAGGAAAGCGTATTTTCGTCTTCTTTAAAGGTCTCAAGAGCATATGCAAGAACAAACAAAAGAACTCCCATTACAAGAATGGCAAACGTAGCGGGAATCCAGTAATATTGCCACGTTAAAACGATATGATTGGTTAGTTTGATACTAACAGGTTTTATATCTGCCATTTTAGGAAGTCCCCACTTACCACCTAAGACTATAGCTACGTTTATAAATAGCGCTATAGCAGCAGCAATAGAGGTAAACAGCATTTGGAGAATACGAGAAGTTTTCTTCTGTGGTATAAGACCAGAAAGGGCAGCAAGTATAGAACCCATTACCAAGACGATTACCACGCTCATAAGTGAAAAATGTGTTAGCATACCCACATTACATCACCCCTTTCTGAAGGAAGGGTTTAATAGCCATATCAAGAAAATCCATAACTTTCGGAACGAAAGGCATGAACCACATGGCAAAGGATACTAGTGTTAGCATGATAGGTGAAAAACTTCTTACCAAATCCATATTATTAGTGCCACCATATAGGGAAACAAACCATCTATACATATAGGCAATTTCAACAATGGAGAATAGGGCTATAAGAGTAAACATTATCCAATATCCACTTTCAGCAAGAGTCATGAAAAGGAAGATCTTTCCCCAAAATCCAATAAATGGTGGCATAGATACGGCACCCAAAAATCCAAATATCATGGGTATTCTCATATTACGTGGTGCCCCATCTTCACCAACATTACCTGCAATATAAAACAGCAATGCCTCAGAAAGAATATGATTAATCATTAGAAGCAATGCAGCCTTCAGGGAAAGTGCACTACCCAAGCTAATAGCTATAAATAACAAGCCAGCTTGACCAAGTGAGGCATAACCTAGAGCCCTACGAAAATCTTTCTGAGAATATGCCATTGTTTCTGCAAAGATAAACGTCAAAACACCAATCCACAACATTGTCTGGAGCAACTTGGTAGGCACACCAAACACCATTACCCACATTCTTAACCAGGCAAATGCAGCAGCTTTGGAAGAACCAGATATAAATAACGCAATGACTTCTTCAGGAACATATTTATACACATCTGGAGCCCAAAGGTTCAAGGGGAATATCTCAGCCTCAACACCATAGCCAACAAGAAAGAACAACACACTTAGCACCATTGCTCCGGTTAGAGAAACACTCTTAAGCGTGTGCTGTGCATCCAACATATTAAGAGTACCAAGCTTACCATAAAGTAGTGCTATGGCAACTAGAAGGAATGTAGAGGCAACTTCTGCCATAATAATGTATTTAATCGTAGCATATGCTGTGCCACGCTTTTTCATAAAAGCCGATAAGCCAAATGCTGCAAGAGCTGTAATTTCTGTAAATACAAATAAGTTGAATATATCCCCTGTAAGGAACATACCAGAAGAACCTAGTGCAATGAGTGTAAGCAGTGCATAGTAAACATCAACAGGTTCGGCGTCAAAGCGTGTTGAGGCATACATCATGGATAAGAAAGCCACAAACCATACAAATACACCAAGAATGGCACCCCACAATGTCACATGTAGCACTATACCAAATGGTGGATTAAAACCACCTATTTTCACAATTAATCCCTCAGGATACAACGTAGCACGATAGGCAACACCTATCATAAACAACGTGTTAAAAGCGTATAAAACGATAGATATCCACCAAGCCAACTTTTTTCCACCAAGTGCCTTCCATATAGGCATTAAGAAGACGATGGCAAGGGAAATACCTATCATAAGCATGGGATCAAATATCTTAAGCGTCACCTTTATCACCTCCACGCATCATCTTTATGACCTTATCTAGTTCAACCGTTCCGAAGTGTCTTTTAACATCTATCACAACAGCCATTGCCAATGCCAAGGTTGCAACACCGATTACGATAGCAGTAAGGACTAGTGCTTGGGGCACAGGATCTACCATGGGTTTATTTAAACCTTTTTCCAAAATAGGAGCAGTACCACCTTTGAGATAGCCAACAGATATCAGAAGCAAATTAACACCACTGTCGGCAATACTGATACCAATTAGAACTTTAACGAGATTTTTCTTTGTAAGCACAATATACAAGCCAATACCTATCAGTGATAAAGCAGTTATGTAAAACATCATTGCTCAGCCCCTCCCTTCATCATATGGGAGACAACTTCTGTAAGCTCACTACTAACTTTCAAACCTATTAGAATGTATACAATCGGAATAATACCACCGGAGAATAAATCAAAGAGATTACCCTTAGGTATAAAGTTATATAGAAATGCCCCGCCGGCAAATATACCAGCCACACCGATTAGGGCAAAACCCGCACCTGCAATGGCCTCTGTAAAAGCAAATCCTTCCAAATCAAGGTGAGCAGATAGAGATACCATGTAAAGAAGGAAAGCAGATGCGACCACAGCACCCGCTTGGAAACCTCCACCCGGTGTTAGGTGTCCATGGATAACGATATATGCTCCCACCAAGAGAATAATGGGAAATACAATTTTAATACCCCACAACAATACAGGATGTGCTTTCTTAACCTTTTCATGTTTCTCCCACGGCAGTATTCCAATCACACCCAATGTGGCAAGTAATAAAACGGTAACCTCGCCAAGGGTATCAAATCCTCTGTATGAAACAACAATAGCCGTCACGAAATTAGGGATACCCGTTTCGCGGGCAGTATTATCTACATAGTATTTGGCAAGTTTAGTCAGACTATGGCCAAATGGAATCTCTGCACTGAAGGAGTATGCTACCACTCCCACAAACAATATCACAAACACCCAGGCCAATATATGTTTCAGTTTCATTTTTCTTCCACCTCCCCCGTTCTTTTAATGGCAAACAAGATGATAGCTAGGGAGAGGGCTGCACCAATAGCTGCCTCAGCCATGGCAACATCGGGAGCTTGAAGATATACAAACAACATAGAAACTACCAGGCTTATGAAACCCGAAAAGATGGCAGCTGACAGTAAGTTTTTGGTCTCGGCAGCTATAATCGCAATAATAATCATCAACACCATAAGAACATATATTAAAAAGCTAACCACGGTCATGACTGCTCACCTACCTTGGATTCCTCATAACGGTCAAACTTCGTTTTATCGGTAAGTTTGACCCCCTTATCGTGGGCTGCCCTTATCAGCACAGAAGCAGATATGGGAGCTGTAAGTAGCAAGAATATACCAATGAGTATTGCCTTTAACACAAAGACACCACTACTATCCAGAACCGATACACCAAGCAACATCGATAGAGCACCTAACGTGGTAACTTTAGTGGCCGTCTGCATTCTACAGTAGAGATCTGGCATTCTGACAAGACCAAAAGAGCCTAAAAACACGAAAAATACACCAATACTCATAAAAGTCCATCCTACAACGTCCTTAGAAAACAAATTATACGGAGCAGGTAAAAATGGAGAAGCGGCAAAGTATACAATTAAGACAGTTACAATAATTCCCCATGTAATTTCCTTTTTATCATTCACCTCATACACCCCCTTCCAAATACCTACCTAGGACAATTACAGCTATGAAGGAGAGAGCGGCATATACAAGAGCAATATCAAGATAAATAATTCGACCAAAATACCATGCAAGAAAAGCTATGAGGACAACTGTAGAAGTGGTAAGAATATCAAGAGCCACCATTCTATCGGCATTGGTAGGACCTTTAATGAGGCGATAAAGGCCAAGAATAATAGCCGACAACAAAATAGCAAATAGTATATCAGACCATACACCCATCATACATCACCCCGTAATCTTCATGAGAAGTCTCTCAAATGTGCCACAAATGGCCTCTTTGGCTTCCTCTGGATCTCGTACAGGAGCATCAATCCAGTGAATAAAAAACTCATCGTCCTTAACTTCAAGGGTAATTGTTCCTGGAGTTAACGTAATGGAATTGGCAAGTATCAACTTTCCGAGATCGGATCTTAGATTGGTTTTAAACGAAACCACCGCAGGATCAATAGGCATAGACGGATGCAACACCCGGTATGCTACATCAAGATTGGCCTTGATCATGGCGTAGATGAAATATGGGATATACACAAAGATAAAAAGAAGAATCCCTCCCAATGTGCTACGACTTCCCTGCCACGATGTAACCATTTCCACTGTTCCATAGGCAATAAGAAAAGCTACAATAGCACCAACGAGTAGCTCCTGGGGATTAGTAGTTCCCACAAGAACAAGATAAAGCCCCCAGAACACAACTGACAAAACAAGCGCCTTGATTAGCTTCAAGTCCATCACCTCTTTTCATTTATGATGTGCGATATACAAACGCAAATCACATCTTACATACTTCAACATTGTGATTATAACAAAAGTTGAATATATCGGGTAATATGCATTTCATACAGAGCATTTTATTCATAAATCATGCTCTCCACCAACTACATAAAACATAGCATCAAGATACACTTTCCACAAATTCTCATAAGCCATGTAATCTTTAACCTTATGAAGATCAATCCAACGGGCTGCAATATTTTCCACACCATCGGGTAAAGGTTTACCGGAAATATACTTCATGATGAAAAAGTGAACTTTTTTATTGACAACAACCCCCTCATCTTTGTGATAAACATAATCAACAGAACCGGCATATTTCACAACAGAAGCCTTTACAGCAGTTTCTTCTTCTACTTCTCGAACAGCAGTATCCTCGAGATTTTCCCCAACCTCTACCCTTCCCTTCGGAAACGTCCAAGAACCCCTTCTATTTTTAACCATTAACACTTTCCACGAGTTTCCCTCTCTCCTGAATACAATACCTCCTGCCGAAATCTCTTCTACCTCTTGGGTATGTATCCTATCAGTGCCGTTGCGTTTTTCAAACCCCATAACTTATTCCACCACGCTTTCAAAGCCAAAAAGCTTGGCAATTTATCATCCCCAGAAGGCATCCAATACACTGCACCCGATACATAGTTTCCTCCATATTCCGCCAAAAACTCTTTAAATTCCTGAACTCCTTTAAAATGTCCTGTGGCAAATACACCTTTACCAATACGTTTTTTCATCCATGGACTATCCCCATTAAGTACTGCAATAACTACTCTACCTCCTGGTTTTAAAACTCTTAAAGCTTCTCTCACCGCTTTATGCTCATCGGGAATAAATTCCAAAGATGTAAAAAACACCACCCTATCAAAGAGATTATCACCAAATGGTAGACTACGTGCATCACCACCAACAATTCCCACAAATCGCTTTCCCATATTAATATTTTTAACAACTTCGTCTACATCTGTAATAACCTCTTCAAATTTCTCTATTGCATATCTACGCATGTGCTCCGAGGGTTCAAGTCCTACAATAGCTTTTAAGTTAAAAGGGCTATGATACATCTTGTCAAGCAACCATCCTGTTCCACTACCTATTTCTAAAACATTCAGTGGCGGAGCATCTATATAAATCTTGGATGCAACACCGCTTCCACAACCTGTTGAAACACGGGGTATTCTACCTTCTCCAAGAGGTGCCATCTTCTCCCAGAAAAGCCTTAGCTCCTCCAAAGCCACCTGCCTACCAACCGGTGTTTCAAACCAGCTATCATATACACTGGCAACCTCTTCAGAATCAAAGGGATTGCTAAAATCACTCACCCTTTTCTGCCTCCTTATATATATCCCTCAAACGCTTATACTCATCTGCATTGTTAAGTATCGCCTGTTTCTCCTCATCTGTTAGTTCTCTAACAATTTTAAAGGGTGAGCCAATGGCAAGAGCTCCAGCAGGAACAACCTTTCCTGGGGGAACCAGTGCTCCTGCAGCTACAATGGCACCCTCTTCCACCACTGCACCATCTAAAACAATGGCACCCATTCCAATAAGGGCACCATCTTTTATAGTGCATCCATGTAGAATAGCACCATGCCCTACCGTAACATTTTTACCGATCTCTACAGGATACTCCTCGGTAACATGTAAAACACTTCCATCCTGAACATTGGATCCTTCACCAATGTGTATATAATTCAAATCACCACGGGCTGCTACAAAGGGGAAGACAGATGCTCCGGCATCCACCCTTACATCTCCTGACAGAAAAGACATCTCAGAAACATAAGCAGTAGGATCAATCTGCGGTTTTTTATCTCCCACTTTGACAATCACACACACCACCTCCCATGTAAATAACTCTAATTTTATTATAAACTAAGTGGTATCATTTAACAGAAAGGAGGCATGCACAGTGCCAATGGAAAATGGACCCTTTATAGATGGCGTGATAGCATACTTTTATGAAGAAATTCTTAATACCTTAACTTTAGGAGGATACGGCCAAATTCTCATGAGTGCCATAGCCCATACCGGTGCCCATCATGGCACATCTGTAATAGAATTTGCAACTGGACCAGGTGCCAACTGCCGAAGATTTCTAAAGCTCATAGGTAAATCTCCATACGTGGGCATAGATATTAGCAGTGGTATGAAAAAGCGATTCATGTCAAGATGCGGTAAGAAAGAACATGTTAGGTTTATCACACAATCTATCACTGAACCATTCGATATCGGTAAGAGATTTGATATCGCATTTATATCCTTTGCTTTCCACGGTTTTCCATATGAAGAGCAAAAAGTCATTATGAAAAACGCATACAGACACCTCAAAG
>CAZATH010000047.1:0-9370 GCA_964487995.1 uncultured bacterium | reverse complement strand
AGAACTAATCCAATCATATCTACAGGCGAGTAATGGAGGAAAATTGAAATGAAAAAACCAACAGGCTTTACCCTTATTGAGCTGATGGTAGTTATTGCCATACTTAGCATTTTAGCAGCTCTATTGTTTTCATCATATGCCGTGTACATGGAAAAGGCACGTATAACAGCCATGTTTCACAATGGCTATGAGATTAGGAGAACACTAGCAATATTCTACAACGACCATGGCAGGTTTCCAGTGAGTAGAGATGAAGCTATAGAAGTAATAAGCAAAAACTTGATGCCACATAACATCCCTTATCCATGGAATGGCACCACAATTTTAGATGAAGATATCTACACCAAATCATGCTACAAAGCCATACCTGAAGGTTCCTCTATGCCATCTGATTATGTATGGTTGTGGCCCCTTCCTAACAGGAAGATTACCAATTATGCAGCAAGGACATTTTTTCATGTTGTTGTGGAAATACCATACGACATCACCTGTAATAATGCCCCAGCAGGTACACAATACTTTATAGCTGTAACCTCAAGCACTGTGCTCGTTGTGGGAGAAAGATAAAAATGTTATTTTCCACCCCTTAGCACCTTTAGGTATATTTCCTCAACCTCTTCTTCTGTGGGAACATAAGGTAGAGATGACCGGTAGGCTTTTATACGGTGCATGGCCCTCTTGGTCCAATCTTTTACATCTATCCGTGTATCGGCACCCCACTCTACCAAACTTCGAGGCATACTAAAGGTATTCCTGAGGTGGTATATAAACTGCAGTATATCCATTCCCAACCGAAGCTTAAGGAGATCAACCTTACCATGAATGAGAGGTCCACCTCGGGAAATATTTTTCTGAACAACAGGGGGAAGAAGTAAGGCATTTAAAAGACCATGGGGAACATCTAAATCTTCAGAGATGGGAAAACCAAGAAAATGTGTTAACCCTACACCGGCATCGTTAATAACAATTCCCCCAAGAAGCGCAGCAAGAGACATATCTGTCCTTGCTTCAATATCCTTACCATTTTCTGCGGCCTTTACAAAGCTCTTCTGAACAATATATATGCCCTTTAAAGCCAGTGGTTCAATAATGGGATTAGAATGACAAGAAAAATATCCTTCTATCAGGTGAGCTACAGCTTCAAAACCACTGTAAACAGTATTCTCATAATCAAGGGTAAGGGTAGTCAGGGGGTCAATGATAGAAACACGGGGAACAATTTTAGAAGAATAAATAGTATCCCATTTTCCATTTACAGATATTTGGGCATAATGGGTTACTTCTCCTCCACTACCTGCAGTGGTAGGCACAGCCACAATGGGAAGTGCTTGCTTGACCTTACCCCTTCCCAAATAATCTTCTACTATACCATATTTACTAAGTGCGGCAATAGCTACAGCCTTTGTTGCATCCATCACACTACCACCGCCTATGGCAAGCATTACATCGGCCTTCATTTCTTTAACCAAGCCGGCTATATGATTGATTACATCAAAGGGTCTATGATTATCCTCAAGTGAATATATATGATAGTCAATTTGAGATGCACCTAACATATTCTCCAATTTATCAAGCAATCCTGCTATACGGAGTGATTTGCGGGTGGTAATAACAAAGACAGTATCTCCCATAGGCTTGATTATTTCAGGAATAAGCTCAAACGTATTTTGACCAAATATCACCTTTGTTGGCATATAGTGCATAAAACTCTTCAATATTACTCCCCCCTAAGCAGTCTCTTAATGTCCTCCATAAATACAACCGATGTTCCCATAGTTTTAGCAAGTGTAAGCATAACACTTATATAGTGTAGTATACTACGTCTATCGTCTAAATCTTCTGGATATTTAACCACAACAAGCTTAAATATTTCTTCTTCCATGGGAACAATAGCCTTTGCACGGGAATTCATAATATTAATAACTCCCTCTATTTCATCTCTACTAGGATACTTCCCTGCAAATAGCACAGCTATATGATCACCATCAAGCCTACCAATCTCTGATATTTGACCAAAGTTATTTCTCAGCTCTTTTAGTGCCATATCAATGAGTTTATCACCAATATGCTTGCCATACTTACTGTTAATGTAGTACATCCCATTGACATCTATCACAGCAAACATATAACTATCTAAGGTTTTAAAGACCTTTTCCATTATCTCAGGTGAACGAAATGATAGAGAAGAAGGCACCATTTCTCTTACATGTTGTACTAAACCATCATCATGTAGTTGAATAAATAGCTCCACAATATCTGGATCAAATTGTTTTCCTTTACCCTTAATCAGCTCCGATAGTGCCACATCATCGGGCAAGGCATGTCTATATGGTCTATCGGTCGTCATGGCGTCGTAAGCATCGGCAACGGCAATAATTCGGGCAATTAGTGGTATCTCCTTACCCTTAAGTCCACCGGGATACCCACTACCATCATATCGCGTATGATGGTGTAAGATACCTGGTATAAGGTCTGTAAATCTACCCAATTTTTCAATAATAGATGCAGATGTGATAGGATGTTTTTTCATATATTCCCACTCATCCTTTGTAAGCGGAGCGGGCTTTAGTAAAATTCTATCGGGCACTCCTTCTTTCCCCATATCATGAAGGAGGGCAGCCTTATACACTTTATCTATATCCTCCTCATTAAGTCCCATCTTCTCAGCTATCAGCTTACTGTAGAGAGCCACACGGCTACTATGGCCAGCCGTGTAGGGGTCTTTAACCTCCAAGGCACTAAGAAGGGCAAGAAGTGCATTAAGGGCAATCTCATCAGATGACGCCTTAAGCCTTGAAAGCATAATACGCACCGTAAGCATATATGAAATAATACTAACCAGATCCTCAAGCATTCTAAGATCCTTTTTGGTAGAGTCTTTGATTAACACCACCAAGAGCCCTTCTACCATATCTCCAAATCCCAAAGTTGATATTATAGCCTTGTCAAATGCCGTAATAAATGAAATACCTGTCATAATACTATCTTTTATATTCTTGTCCTTTTTGATATCTTCTATATAAGTTCCTCCACGATTTCTAAAGAATCTATCCCAATACTTGCTATAGACACGTATACCTTCATCGGAAGACACAGTTGGAAGCACACCACTATATCCGGAAATTTTATAAGCACTTCCATCTTTAACGAGAAGGAAAACTCCATCTACATCTAAAATCTCTCTTACACTATCAAGAACTTTATTAACGTACAACAGATTATTTTCATCGAAATCCTCTTCAAGATGGGAAAATAGACTATATATACCGGCAAGAGACTTTTCTATTCCCTCAAAGCTTTGTAGGTCTTCCACTAGGTGATGCAATAGAACATATATGATATCTGCAGGATAAAAATACTCAGAAGCCCTGCGACGATGTGAAAATATCTTCAGTGTATCCAGCTCGCCTGTACGAACATAAGAGGTGTACAGAGCCTGAAGATCATCCAGTGGCAAAAAATAGCGTCTCTCAAGCATATAATAAGCAGCATATAGTACAAACAAAAACACAATAAATAGAGACAAATATCTTAACACAAATACCATTGGTGTAAAAGATGGATAATTAAACTCCACGGCAACATTTAAAAGACGACCCCTACAGTAGGCTATAGCACCTCCTGAAACTAGTGTAATATTATTGGGATACGACATAGATTTAAAAACAGCCATATTGAATGTATTTCCTATTGATACTGGTAATCCAGAAGAGGTAAACAGCATAACCCTAACATGGTATGGATCGTATATAGTGCTAAGCAAGCGATAGACCATATTCTTAAGATAACGTGGAGAAAACACTACAACAATCAGTTTATTTTTATCATATGAAGGTACATATCCTACTACCAATCCATTGTATGTTAGATACATACGTGGAATGATTCTTATAGGTTCATCTTTAAGATATCTTCTCACCTTGTCGTAAATAACTTGAGCACCACTGTTAGAAATATCTCTGATATTGGTAGAAAATAATTTCCCATCATCATCATATGCGATATATAAAATATCTGAAATCCGAGCAGTAGCATCTTTCAGGCTATAAGCCACAGATACGGTGGTATCAATATCTCTAAATATAGTAGATTCGAGAGCCGATAAAATCAGTTGACTGGTAGATATATACCTATCACTAAGGTTAGATTTGTATTTATGCCATTGACCATATACAAATAACCCATAAATACTCAGCAAAATCAATCCAACAACAATAACCGACCAAAACCTCCTATTTAGGGTTGTGTGCTCTCTAAAGTGATAAATCTCCACGTACCTCCCTCTTCTTTTAAAATTGCGATATCTGAAAACACTCTCTCATACACTCCATCTTCATATACAAATCTGACCATGCCACTACGTCCCAGGTAGTTAACACCTTGTAGTGCACGATAAACAGCACCTGAAGAACGAAAGCCCTTGCCAACTAAATTCAAAACAACATTCAGAGTATCAAAAGATAGGTCGTAATCGTAGTCAACGTCAAATCTCATCGGCTTTTGAACAGGTAAGTAGTAAACATAGAGATTTATATCATCGGGAAGCCATGATGCATACATATACTTCACTACGCTATCAGTCATAAGAAAATTTTTATACCTGTCTGAGAGAGCAAGAGTTACCTTATATATGTTGGAAAGCTTATAATCAACCAAGAATATATACACGTCATCGGGAAAGTAATGATGTTCTTTGAGAACTGTGTCTACAATATTTTTAACTTCTTCAGGGTTACCTATATCAACTTTCACAACATCCACAACCTTTTTAGCTGCATACTTACTAAACACTGATGCAACAGCTTTAGACCAGGTAGCATTTTGTTTATCCCACAAAACAATAACAGGTTTAGAAGGTCCTTTTTCCACATACCACTTTGCAAATGATGAAACGGCTATCTCATCATTATAAATAAGCCTAAAAAACCTAGGGTATAGTTTCTGAAGTTCTGGAGAAGAAGAAGACTGTGAAATTACAGGTATATTAAAGGCTTTGTTAGACAGCTCGGCAAGTAAGAGCCTGGTTTCCGAAGATATATCTGTTCCAACAATAGCAACCACTCTCCTACCAGAAATCATATCCTCCCTTAATTTACCCATAAACGATTCCATAGCCTTTTCATTGTCTTCAACTACAAAGTCAACAACTCTGACAGGCATTATGCTTCTGGAATGTTGATTATAGGCATCGGCAAATCCTTTAATCATAGCAGGTCCCACATAGGGAGAAGAGACAACATAGACATATACAGGGGTAAGGTAATAGTAAAAAGCATATATAGAAATAAACACCAACATAAAGGCTATCCACTTATACAAATTCTGTCTGATTTCCTTAATGAGCTCTAGCAATATTTCTCCCATATTTATTACATTTTACAACGCCTACGATTTTTTACATAGTAACTTATAATAGTAGTGATATTGGAGGTGAAACATATGAATAAACTTAGCATTCTATTCATCATTATTATGTTAGCCCTTACGGTAATAGCCGTTATTCCCATGTTCGGCTTACCACCTATAACATATGGATACGGCACCTACGCTTTCAGTATAACGCCGGCAATGGTAATTATTATTCTATCGGTTATCTATCTTTTGTTTACACTCATAGCCATGCTGATTGCAAGCAGTGTATCTTCACATATGGAACGCTCTATTTCCAGTTTGGCCGATAAATTAGCAAGTTGCCAATATGAAAAAAACAAGCTTTCCGATGAAAACGAGAAGCTAATGGAACAGGTAAAAGAAATTAAAGAGATGTACGAAAAACAGCTAAAAATTATAGAAAAGGTAACGGTGAACAATGAGAAAGAAAAGGGAAACGACGCTCAGAAAGAAAACAGCGAAGCAACCCAAGGAGAACAAACAGAGAAAGAGTAAGAAACAGGAAGTATACCATATATACTTTAACATCTCGGGCTTTTTTATAGTAGTTATTCTACTTTTTATCTCTCTACTGATGTTTATAACAGTGCACATGAGCATATTCTTTGGTTTTTCACCAAAACTACTCAGCATATACTCACCTTTCGGCATTAACATAGGTAAGGGAGTAAGAGGTGCAATTTTAGAAGGAGGTAAATATAACCTCCCCATGGCATATTCAATTCCAACATACACATTGTGGGTTAATCCCACTGATATTTCAACCAAAAATCAGTATCTTATTATGGCATATCGCTTAGGTATTATCACACCCTCTGCCCCTAGAGAAAAAAAAGAAGAGGCAATTAAACTCATGGCAAATGTAGTCAAGGGATATGTGCCAGAGAACCTACCCATTAAGGTCAAACACACTCATTACAAATATTGGTGGGTTGATGATACCCAACAGCGGATATATCCCCATCACACCTCCACGTATACACTGGCTGCCCAAGTGATAGGTTTTACCACACCAAGTGGAAGGGGTATAGATGGTTTAGAGCTTTCACTTGACGATATACTCAGGGCAAAGTATATACCATACAAAAACTTTTTGATTAGAACACCAGATATAGCTATCAAGACCACTATCGACTTGGGTATTCAGTACAAGGCAGAACAGATACTCGATCAGATTCAAAGTGAAATTCAACCCATGTACTCATGGATCGTGGTAATGACACCTACAGGGGCAATTAGGGCTATGGCAATCAGACCCACTACACGCTTAGATAAAGATAGGAAACCTGTATTTAATCCCGTAATCAGTGGTAGATACGAGATGGGTTCTGTGTTAAAGCCACTTACACTAATGTGGGCAATGGAAAAGGTAGGGTTAAAGTTAACAGATACCTTTGACGATACAGGTAGCCTTAAAGTGGGTAAATATATTATCAGATCTGTGATACCTGCCGGCAAACACGCTACTGTCTTAAAAGGATTAAAGTTATCTTCCAATGTGGTATTTGCACAGGTAGCATTAAAACTAGGTTATGAAAACTACATATCTGAAGCAACACGATTTGGACTTAACAGTAAAACAGGTATAGAGCTGCCAGGTGAAATAGCCGGAGAGCTACCACCAAAGGGTGATGTCTATCTTGCAGTATCGGGATTTGGCTATGGTATATACATTACCCCAATTGAACTACTGAGAGCCTATACCGCAATAGCTACAGGAGGTCTCTTGTACAATCCAACACTCATAGAAGGCATTTACATTGGCAACACATTTATAAAAGCACCTCATCGTCTTCCAAGAAGAGTTATATCAGAAGACATAGCCAATAAGGTCAGAAAAGCCCTAACGGAGGTTGTGCACGATTCTATCACAAGGGCAAGAGTGTTTGTATCGGGAAAAGAGGTAAAAGTGGCAGGTAAAACAGGTACAGCAGAAATAGCTATAGGTGGAGAGTATTCAGAAAATCAGAAAATGTTCACTTTCATTGGTATGTTCCCCGCCGATAAACCAAAATATATTATCATGACAAGCATTTACAGACCTGAAAAACTGCCTAAAGGTGTGAGATTCGCATCACAAGTAGCGGCCCCTATCTTCAATCAAATCGCTACATTCATAGCAACCCGAGAAGGACTTATTCCATGAAAAAAGGGGAGGTATCACCTCCCCCTAATGTTATTCAAACTTCCACAAGCACTTCTAACCACTCATGTTCCTTTCTATTGATTTCATCAACAGCTTTAAGTAGATACTGTCCCGCTTCAGACAAGCTATTGGTAAGAATGAACTTTGCCTCCCTGGCAAGTACAAGTACTTTGTTAAATGTATCTGGATCCACGTCCACAGCTTTCTCTATATATTTCCAATTTTCTGGTTTAATTCTAACCTTATGTTCTTTAACATACAAAGAGCCTACATCCCTAACAGCCTCAAGAAGTCTAATCACCAGAGGTGTTACAGGTGTAGCAAGACCTGTTGGTGTACCTGACAAAGCCCTCTTCATATATCTACCTGCTTCTGTCAAAACAACAACACCGGTTGGAAGTATGTTGACAAGCCCCTTTGCCTCAAGCTTAGCAAGAGCAACAAGGGCATCTTGTTCTTCACCCTTAAAATAAGGATTAATAAGCTCATCCTCAATAAATAATCCCCGCGTAAAAGGTATTTTGCCAAGTATTTTAGCCTCTATCTTGGTAATCAGAGGTCTTTTACGCACCTGAGTTGCCAATCTGGCAAACATTATGCCAGCCTTAGTAGGATATGCATCTGAGACCAGTCCTTCCTCTCTGGCAAGCTGATACCACTCAACATTAGGCGCTGCAAACTCCAGTCTTGTAATTGTTATGGCTTTAACAGCCTCGGAGTTTACATCTTTACCGGTTCTACCCTCCATTACTTCACGACCATAAGGGGTAATCTCGTAGACAAGATACCTGCCACTTCCTTTTTTATGTTCTTTGGAAGTGATAAGGTCAAATGCCTCTAAATTAAAGAGTGCCAGTGCTACATCATACTCTTTAAATTCCCAATTCTCCCTAACATATTTCTTTATCTGCTCAAGGGTGGGGAAAATCTCCGGATTTTGCTCAAATTTTTGCCATAAAGTTTCAATAACATCCATGAGTTTGATCTCTAAATCATCTATATGGAATGTTGGAACCTTGGTATACACACCTTGTCTATAAATCTTATATGCAAGGTAAAGATGCTCACCGGCAGGTAATATCTCTCCACCGCCATCCATAAATCCCCTTACCATCAATATTTCTTTTTCAGAATCTGACAACATATCACCTCTCATGCTACGTGCAATAAGCTCTAAGATACTTTCATCTATAACAACATCCATAAATATTGCCGCACCTTTTTTCAGCGCCATTCTAACTTGCTGTCCTAAGCCTGTTAGTGCATAGATATCAGAAGTAGGAACAGAAAACGCTATCAGTCTCATAGATTCAAGCTCCAGAAGACTATCTCCACCTACCGGTAGTTTACCCCTTTCACCAGGACCTGGTGGCATATCTTTAAGATACTGTGCCATCTCCCTCGTAATCACAAGCCGTGGATGGCTAGCATCATAGACATCTGAAAGGGCTTCTGCCTCTGGTGTCAACTTACCTTCTTCGGCAAATCCTCTCTTTTCCAGCTCTTGGGCAACCTTGCCTTTCACCCTACCCTGTGCCTGTCTACTATACCGAATCATGGAAATAATCTCACTACCAACCCATCGAAACGTATCATCCCACATATCAGGAGAAGAAAGTTTACCTTTCTCAATAAGGTTTTCCAATATCTCGGCAAGCATATTTCCAGCAAATGTAAGCTCATATTCTGATATACCTGCCAGTCTCACTATGCCGGCAAGCTCAAGTTGCCAAAGAATTTCGCGTTCTTTTTCTCCATAGGAGCTTACATCTACCTCTCCTTTTCTATACAATTTCAAAATCAGTCTTGCATGGTCTTTCATTAATACCATAC
>CAZATH010000046.1:0-9478 GCA_964487995.1 uncultured bacterium | reverse complement strand
ACTATTTAGAAGTTCCGTTTGATCTTTCTGAAGTACTATTTGTAACGACTGCTAATGTTACACACACTATTCCAGAACCACTCCTTGATCGTATGGATGTAATATACATTCCAGGCTATATCGATTGGGAAAAATTGCAGATTAGTAAGAAATACTTAATACCCAAATTGCTTTCAGACATGGGTTTAAATGGTAAAGATGTGAGTATTACAGATAATGCCATACTTCGTGTTATACGGGAGTATACAAGGGAAGCAGGTGTTCGTAATTTGGAGAGAGAGCTGGCCAAGATCTTTAGAAAAATTGCAAGAGAGATAGTCGAAAGTGGTGTGAAAAAGAAAAAGTTTATGGTTGGTGTTACAGACATTCCTAAATATTTAGGTGTTCCTAAATTTGACTATACCAAGGCTGAAAAGAAACCAGAGATTGGTTTAGTTAATGGTCTGGCATGGACGCCTTACGGTGGGGATATTCTCAATATAGAGGCTACCATGTATAGTGGTGATGGCAAATTAATCTTAACTGGTAGACTAGGTGATGTAATGAAGGAATCAGGACATGCGGCTTTGTCATATCTTAAGTCTCGTTCAGAAAAATATGGCATTGATGAGAAAATATTTAAAGAAAAGGATATACACATTCATGTTCCCGAGGGTGCTATACCTAAAGATGGACCTTCTGCTGGTATTACGTTGGCCACGGTAATGTACTCTATCTTTAAAAATTTACCGGTACCGCAGGATATTGCTATGACAGGTGAGATCACACTTCGTGGTAAGGTGTTGCCCATTGGTGGATTAAAGGAAAAGTTGCTCGCTGCTCATAGAGGGGGTATTAAGAAAGTAATTATTCCAAAGGATAATGCCAAGGATCTGGTAAAAATACCAGAGAGAGTCAAAAAGGATTTGAAAATTATTCCCGTTACTCATGTAGATGAGGTGATAAAAGAGGTGTTTTCTGGTGGAAGGAAAAAGCCTGTTAAGTAGGAAGGTTCTCTTTATTGCTTCTATAGGGGTAGCACTGATGTTGCTACTCCTTTTTTTATTAAAACCGTATGTTGTGGCAATTGCAGATGTGGAAAGTCCACGATGTGCTGCTTTTATTTCACGAGATAATGCCCAATTGGTGGCATTGCTTAGAGGTATATCATTTAAAGAAGGTTGGCTATATCTTATAGTGTATTCTAGTTCTAAAGACATACCGAGATTGCTAAATAAGGTAGAGAATACCATAAAGCCAGAATGTGTTGTGATTGGAATAGATAAAAATACAGACTCTTTTCTGCATCTTCAACGTAATAAAGCAAAACTGTTTGTCTTGCCCGATGATAAGGAAAAACTGTTAAGGTATATATATAGAAAGGGTGAATAAGGTGAAGATATACCCCGTTAGTTTAGGATGTCCCAAGAATCAAAGTATTTTAGAAGAGCGTTTAGAGCTAATTAGAAACTATGGCCACGAAATAGTATCAGATCCTTCTATTGCCGATGTTGCACTTATCAACAGTTGTACCTTTATTGCTCCTGCAACTATTGAATCTGTTGAGACAACTATATCTCTGAAAAATTCGTACCCCCATTTATCGATAGTATTTACAGGTTGTGTTGTTCAGAGGTATGGTAAAGAGAATGTGAGGGAAGAACTTCCTGAAGTAGATGTGGTTCTTGATCCAGAGGATTTAGAGAAGTGGAAGGAATTTTTTTCTACGAAAGTTTCTGGTGATGAAATAGATAGAAGGGAGTATCCCCATATCCCTTTTACACTTACTTTTCCTTATGCATATGTACATGTTGCACATGGTTGTTCATCTGCTTGTACATATTGTACGATTCCATCTTTTAAGGGGCAGCAGAGAAGTTTGCCTATCCGTAGCATAGTTGATAAGGTTAAGAGGTTAGAGGAAGCGGGGTATCGGGAAGTTATATTGGTTGCCCAGGATGTTGCCGCATATGGACTGGATAGTGGTACCTCTTTGCCTGAGCTGTTGAGATATCTGCATAACTCTACCAAAGAGATTTTATTTCGGTTGTTATACTTAAATCCCAAATATTTTCGTCCATATCTTATTAAGCAAGTTAGCGCCTTTGAGAGGGTGGTTCCTTATTTCGATGTTCCAGTTCAGCATCTTCATACAGAAGTATTAAAACTGATGAATAGGGGATATGGCTACAAAGAGATTATTGAGATGGTTGATAGTATTTATAAATACTGGAAAGATCCTGCTATAAGAACTACGTTAATGGTTGGTTTTCCTGGAGAAACAGAAGAATATTTTAACTTTATGAAAAAGGAAATTATTAACATACCGTTTGATTGGATAGGAGTATTTGAGTTTATTCCTGAAGAAGGCACAGTTGCCTATAATATGGAACAACTCAATCCCCAAATAAAACATCAAAGATATGAAGAACTTTTAAGTGTTGTATCAAATTATGTGGAAAAGAGGGCAATGAGGTGGATTGGCAAGCGGAGTAAAGCTATTGTGACAGAGATTGTTTCTTATGATAATGGTATAACGTTTGATGTTGGATATCCTGTGTTTTGTGCACCCGAGATAGATAAATTAGTTCAAATTAAAAACGGTGATATAAGTGATATTGGAAAATTGGTTGATATCGTTATTGAGGATTACAAGGATGATGTTTATGTTGCCAGAATTGGATAGGGTCTTGCTCAGGCAAGCTAAATTGGTTAAGAATTTACTAGTTTCTAAGAAAATTACAATTTCATTGGCAGAATCTTGCACTGGTGGACAGTTGTCTTCTGTGCTTACTAATATTCCTGGTATTTCAAAGGTGATGGTTGGATCAGTTGTAGTTTACTCTGCTTTTTACAAGAGTGAATTGGTAGGAGTGTCTCCCATAACTATTTCAGATTATGGCACAGTCTCTTTTCAAACTGCTTACGAGCTTGCGTATAACATTAAAAATATTTCAAATACCTCTATTGGTATTTCTGTTGTTTGTGTCTTGGGACCATTTCCAGATGAGAAGCGTAATAATGTAGGAACAATGTATATTGGAATATCCGATGAATGTAGCACTAGCGTGAAATTCTTTAAAGTAGATGCTTGTTGCCGTATCAAGATGAAGAAACTAGTGGTCTTGAAGATTCTTAAGATATTAGAAGGAGTGGTAAATAATGAGACTGTTTGTGGGAGTGGAAGTTGACCCTATAGTGAAAAGATATATTTATGAGATTGCACAGAATATCCGGTATAGATCAGGTAATATTAGGGCTTCATGGGTAAATGAGGATAATTATCACATTACACTTCAGTTTATTGGAGAAGTCCCAGATGAGAGTATCTCTTTTATTGACGATAAGCTGTCTCAAATTAAATTTAAACCTTTTTCATTAACTCTTGATTCTTTGGGGGTTTTTGGTTATCCACCAAAGGTTTTATGGATTGGAATAAAACCTAACCACCAACTTGATACACTGGCATCTTCTGTAAATGATCTTTTGAAAGGAGATATTAAACGTTTTCATCCCCATATAACGTTGGCTCGCATTAAATCTCGTGTTAACTCATCTTTTTTTGATGTTGTTGAAAATTTTGCTGTTCGACCTATTGATTGGGAAGTGAATAGATTCGTGCTATTTCAAAGTAAGCTTACCCCTCGTGGTTCTATTTATACTCCTATCAAAATATACCCGTCTATATGATATGATACTTTTGTATGCATATTATTTCGGAGGTGTTTAAGGTGAGTGATTTAACAAACAAGAAGGTAAGTAAGTTTATAGAATATGCGCGTAAAAGGCGTGGTAAAGATGTTGTTATGAGGCTTAATGAGGGAGCGCTTGAAAAAACAAAGGTTATATCGACAGGTGCTCTTAACCTTGACTTGGCATTAGGCATTGGAGGTATTCCTCAGGGTAGGGTTATAGAAATATATGGTAATGAAGGAAGTGGTAAAACAACTTTGGCATTACATATTGGAGCAGAAGCAATGAAAAAAGGGCTTCCTGTTTTGTATATTGATGCAGAAAATGCCCTCGATCCTACATATGCTATGACGATAGGTCTTGATACCGAAAGCGGAAACTTTATACTATCTCAGCCCGATGATGCTGAAACAGCTTTGGGGTTAATAGAAGATTTTGCAAGTGTGGTTGGTGAAGGTTTGGTGGTTGTTGATTCTGTAGCAGCTCTTGTTCCTAGACAGGAACTGCAAGGGGATATTGGTGATAGTAATGTTGCCGTATTGGCTAGATTGATGTCCCAGTCCTTAAGAAGACTTGCCCGGACTATTAAAGATAGGGAAACAGCACTGGTGTTTTTAAATCAGATAAGAGAAAAGGTTGGTGTAATGTATGGTAATCCTGAAGTTACACCAGGTGGTAGAGCACTAAAGTTTTATTCTTCTGTGAGAATGGAAGTTAGGAGAAAGGAAAGCATTAAACAGGGAACAGACATTATAGGACATGATATGCGCGTTAAGATTACCAAAAACAAACTGTATCCACCATATAAGGAAGCTGTTGTCAGAATTATTTATGGTAAAGGAATCGATACTGTGCATGCACTCATGGAGGCTGCTATATGGACTGGTGTAATCCAGCGTAACGGAAGCTATTACAGTTTTGCAGGAGAAAGATTGGCCCAGGGTAAAGAAAGTTTAAGAAAGGTATTGTTATCAGATGGTATATTACGTCAAAAAATCAGAGAGGCAACGCTTGCTACTGTAAGTAGTGAAAATAGCGAAAAAGGTGTTACAGGTGAGGAGACGTAAAAGAAAGCCTTGTGATCCTAATGATAAAGATTACATGCTTCGATATATCTTAGGCCTTCTAAAAAGAAGGCCTTATCCTATTTATGAGCTTCGTGAGAAGCTACTTAGAAAGGGATGTAACCAACAGGCTGTTGATGATATCATGGTAAAATTAAAAGAACTGATATCGATGGAAGATTTAGATAGGGATTTTTTGGAAGCTTTGTATCTGGGGGCTGTTAGAAAAGGCAAAGGTCCTAATTGGTTTAGAAAAAGGGCGCTATCGGCAGGAGTGCCTGAGGATAAAGTGGATTTCTACATTTATAATTTGAACTGGAACGATGCTCTATATGAGTGTATAAGAAGGGGAAAGATGCGATATAAGGATGACCTTTATAAGATTAAAGAATATATGTATAGAAACGGTTTTGATAATTCATTCTGGGATTTGGCACAGGATATGATGAAGGAGGGATAAGAAGTGGTAGGTAATGGTTGGATTATAATGACATCTTCGTTTATTGTGGGTGGTGCAGCCGGTGCTGCCTTTGGATATTATATAGTGAATCAGACACTAAAGAAAAAAGTAGAGGAGGTTCTTGGAGCCGCGCGGACAGAGGCAACATCGATTGTTGAAGAGGCTAAGGCTAAAGCAGAACAAATAAAGGCTAAAGCACGTGAAGAGGCGATGAGGCAACGAGAAAAGATACTTGAGGAGATTAACAATAAGAAACTTGAGATCGAGAGATTGAAGGCACGTTTAGAAGCGGAGGAAAGGGCTCTTTCCCAGGAAAGAAAATATCTGGAGAAGCAGGAGCGGGAGTTACAGAGAAGAGCAGAAGCTTTGGAGAGGGATTATAACAAGAGACTAGCGGAGATTGACAAGAGAATGGCCGAGATTGAAAAAATAAAACAGGAACTAGCAGAAAGAGAACAGGCTATTGAGGAGAGGGAGAGGATGCTAGAAGAGGCCTTTGCTGAAGCGGATAGAAAATTGCAGGAAATTGCCGGTATGAGCCCAGAGGAAGCTCGAGATATATTGTTCAAGAATCTTGAAGAGGAGCTTGCTTATGAAATAGGTAAGAAGGTTCAAGAGTTTGAGGAAGAGTATAATGACAGGGCAGAGGATATTGCTCGAAAAATCCTGCTTACGGTGATGGGTCGTATAGTAACGGATACTGTTCCAGAGGCTACCATTTCTACAGTAGCCATTCCTAATGAAGAGATGAAAGGGCGTATTATTGGTAGAGAAGGTAGAAATATTAGAGCCTTTGAAAGTTTAACAGGAGTAGATCTCCTTATAGACGATACACCTGATGTAGTTGTTATATCTTCATTTGACCCTGTTAGGAGGGAAATAGCAAGGCGCACTTTGGAAAAACTTGTCAAAGATGGCCGTATTCATCCTGCGAAAATAGAGGAATTTTATGAAAAGAGTAAAGAGGAAGTTGAGCAAGAAATGAAGAAACAAGCAGAGGAGGCGTTAACTAAGGTTGGAATACGTAATATACATCCAGAGCTAAAGAAAATTGTTGGTAGGTTGTATTTTAGATATTCTTATGGTCAGAATATCCTCTATCATAGCGTAGAGGTTGCCCAGATAGCAGGTTATATTGCTGCTGAATTGGGATTAGACGTAGACCTTGCCAAACGGGCAGCCTTTTTACATGATATAGGTAAGGGTATTGTAGAGCAAGAGGGTTCTCATGCGTTGGTAGGGGCAGAGTATGCCCGTAAATACAAAGAATCGGATATTGTTGTAAATGCCATTGCATCACACCATGGCGAAGAGCCACAACTTACACCCTATGCCGTAATAACCCAACTTGCCGATGCTGTGTCAGCTGCCAGACCTGGTGCTAGGTATGAAAACTATGAGTTTTTCATTAAAAGATTAAGGGCTTTGGAAGATATAGCTAAAACAGTTAATGGCGTTAAAGATAGTTTTGCTATTCAGGCAGGTAGGGAACTAAGAATTATTGTTGATCCAGAAGTTGTTACCGATGCAGAGGCTTATAAGATTGCAAGAGATGTGGCCAAACGTGTAGAAGATGAGTTGACGTATCCCGGTCAAATTAAGGTTACGGTCATTAGAGAAACGCGGGCGGTGGAATATGCAAAATGAAGATACTGTTTTTTGGTGATGTTGTTGGTCGTCCCGGAAGGAGAATCTTGAAAAAAGCACTTTCTGAGATGCGATCTCAGGTAGATTTAGTTGTTGTTAATGGTGAAAATGCAGCACACGGTTATGGAATTACACCTAAAATTGTAGAAGAAATTCTCGATATGGGTGTGGATGTTATTACGACAGGTGGTCACTTTTATGATAGGAAAGAGTGGAAGGATGTTTTAGAGCAATATCCTCAGGTGCTTGTTCCTGGGAATTATCCCGGCAGGTTGGATAGAGGTTATTATGTGTCAAGCCATAACGTGGCTATTATCAATATTCATGGTCAGGTGTTTGTCAATATTATTTTGGAGCATCCTTTTGAGGTGATTGACAGGATATTGGATATTGTTCAGAGAAAATACGGACAAATTCCTATTCTTGTGGATTTTCACGGCGAAGCCACTTCGGAGAAAATGGCTATGGGTTGGTATTTGGCTGGAAGGGTCTCTGTAGTTGTGGGTACTCATACCCATGTGCAAACGGCCGATGAACGTATTTTAGCGAGCAAAACTGGTTATATTACCGATGTGGGTATGTGTGGTTGTGTTGATACTGTAATTGGTATGGATAAAGATGCTGCTATTAAGCGTTTTACCACTGGTGTACCTGAGCGTCTTGAACCCCCGGAAAAATGCGATAATTTGATAGCACAAGGTGTATTAATTGAAATTGATGATGATGGTAAAACAACCTCTATGAGGAGGGTAGTATACAATGAAAAATTTTAAATTTTATATTCAGACATATGGATGTCAAATGAATAAAAACGATAGTGAGATGGTTGCCGGCAATCTGCGTCTAATGGGTGGACAAATAGTAGGGGATATGAGGGACGCAGATATTGTTCTTATCAATACCTGTTCTGTACGGCAACATGCAGAAGATAGAGCACAGGGTACTATTGGAGCTCTGAAGAAATATGTTAAGGAAAAGGGTATGAAAGTTATTGTGATGGGGTGTATGGCTGAGAATATGGGGAATCAGCTGATGGCAAAGTTTCCGTATCTTTTTGCCGTTGTAGGTCCGAATTATTTAGAATACATTCCTGAAATTATTGAAAATAACAAAAAAGGTGTCTACGTGGGTGATAGAAATATTACTTTTGAGCTTTACAATAATGCTGTTAGATTTGAATCCTATAGAGCTTATATAACCATTGTCAAGGGATGCGAAAATTATTGCACCTATTGCATAGTTCCTTATACTAGGGGGCATATTCAAAGCAGGAGAATGGGAGATATCATTAGGGAAGTGAAGAAAGCTGTAGAAGATGGTGCGAAAGAGATACATCTTTTAGGTCAGAATGTCAATGAATGGGGTAAGGAGTGGGGCTATAAGGATCCCAGTTTTGGCGATCTACTTGGAGAGATTAATAAGATAGAAGGTATAGAAATTATTCGCTATACAACACCTCATCCTAAATATTTTAGTAAAGAGCTAGTAGACAGAATCATTTCACTAACCAAGGTTACTAGATATTTCCATCTTCCTATCCAAGCGGGTGATAATGAAGTATTACGATTGATGAACAGGGGATATACCGTAGAAGAGTTTATTGATCTTATCGACTATATTAAAGAAAAAGCTTCTGATAGGTATGCACTGGGAACAGATGTAATAGTTGGTTTTCCTGGGGAGACAAGAAAAGCTTTTGAGAATACTTTAAAGGTATTTGAACAAATTAGATTTGATGTTGCATATATTGCAATGTATTCTCCTCGTCCTCATACTGCGGCGGCGAATTTAGAGGATATGTTTGTATCCGAAGAAGAAAAGAAATGGCGTTTTGACACGTTGTATAAATTACAGGAGAAAATTGCTTGGGAAAAGAATCAACAATATGTGGATACCATTGACCGTGTTATGGTTGATAGCTTTGATAAGTCAAAAGGGGCTTATATTGGCAGAGATGATATAAATAAAACGGTGGTTTTTGTTTCAGATAAAAAATATCAACCTGGTGATGTAGTGAATGTAAAGATAGATAAAGCCAAATCTTGGGTGCTTTATGGACACCAAGTGTAGGTTTAGTGAAAAAAAACTTGTTATAAGTATAGTTGGTCTTACCGCATCAGGTAAGACCTCTTTTTTACATGGTCTCATTGATATACTCAAACTTCCTCACAACTCTTTTGTCGTGATATCAGTAGACAGTGGCGCCATATATAAGAACCTTGACATCGGTACAGCAAAACCTTCTTTACAGGAACTTCATAAATACAATTATAGGTTGGTGAATGTTGTCTCACCATGTGAAAGATATTCTTTGGCAAAGTTTATAGATGATGCTAAAAAGGTGATTACTACAGAAGATTATCAAGTAATTTTCATTGTAGGGGGAACTCCTCTATACTTTTATACATTGATGGGAGAAAGTGCTTATGTTCCTGTTAAACCCGATTATGTTTTAAGAGAATATCTTACTCAATTAGCTGATAAAAAAGGGAATCATTACCTGCATTTTCTTCTGTCCCAAATTGACCCAGTTTCGGCTAGTAAAATTCATAGTAATGATAGAAAAAGGTTAATCCGCACTTTGGAGATAGTATTATCTTTAGGTAAGATGAGAACTTATGCCAGCAAATATGTT
>CAZATH010000045.1:5821-10019 GCA_964487995.1 uncultured bacterium | reverse complement strand
AGCCGGTTATACATATCTCGATAGTTTACAAAGAATGCACGAATGCCCTCAATAAAATCTCTATCATCACCTTTGGGAAGGTTTGAAAGATAAGTAAGCACCCTTTCTATCCGAGGAAGCACCCACTCTATATCTTCTGACTTTGCCAGATAGCACAGTGCCTTTTCTATACACTGAAGCATATCATCAAATGTAAGCTCCACAATATCACCCCACCAATTGAATCGCCATACCTACTAAAAATGATAGCATACCCGCAAACAGAGGAGAGGTAAACCAAGATACCACGATTTTTTTCAAAACTCTAAGATTAATACGATGTGGTGCTTCGGCAAGCCCTACCCCAATAACGGCACCCACCAATGCCTGAGTGGCAGATACAGGAACACCTAATCGTGCAAATATTAAAAGAGTAATGGCCTCTGCCAACACGGCAACCAGTGCCGTATAGCTATCCAGCTTGATAATACCGCTTCCCACGGTGCCAAACAATTTACCAGATGCACCTCTAAAGATGGCAACACTGAGACCGCCAAGCCCTATAAACAATCCACCAATAAGTGCCCCCCAAAAAGGGGTAAGCACACCGGCTTTGACAAATACCCCGGTTACATTTGCAACATTATTGGCACCCAGTGAAAAAGCACCATAGGAGGCAACAATTACCATTCCCCACCATATCATATTGTCCCAGGCAAATAGAGATTTTATAAATGGACGTATTATTGGCCTTAGCACATAAAAAAGGACATATGCAAATATTGCCCCGCCAATAGGTGTAAGCAACCAAGCGGAAAATATCTTTACAAGTGGTGATAAATTTACGTCGCCCATAGCAAAGCCCATACCCAATATTGAACCCACGATAGCCTGAGACGTAGATACGGGAATACCATATCTATTTACCCATCTAACAGCCAGTGCAGCAGAGAGTGCCACAATAAATGCCGTAATAGGTGTCTGATTGCCAAGATTACCCAGTGTATCAAATCCATAGTGTCCCATCAGGGTAGCACCAAGGGTAGCA
Source organism: uncultured bacterium (assembly GCA_964487995.1). Lineage (GTDB taxonomy): Bacteria > Coprothermobacterota > Coprothermobacteria > Coprothermobacterales > JAADFF01 > JAADFF01. Next base: position 8,992 of record CAZATH010000045.1, on the reverse strand, counting down.
AATACAAACATAATGATACCGGCAAGCCAGGTATCTATAATGCGAACGGCAACAGCAGTACCAACCACATTGGTACTATCGTTAAAACCAAGTGTCCATCCTAAAAATGCACCTGAACTTACCGTCCACCACATGGTACAACCTCCAAAAATGTATCAGCTATTATAACACAAAAAGAAGGAATCCTTCCGTTTTGAAGGATTTTACACAAATATAATTATCTAAATACCATTACCAACCACATAACGATTGCAGAAAGTATACCGGCAATAGTAGGAGTTCCTACCCAACCAAAGAATATCTTTCTCACCGTATTCTTATTAATACGATTGACACCCTCAACAAATCCAACGCCGATAACTCCACCTACCACAGCTTGAGAAGTGGAAACAGGCACACCTACAACGGCAAAAAAATGAACTGTGATAGCCTCTGCAAGTACCACAACCAGGGCTGTATAGGGAGAGAGTCTGACAATATCCTCACCCACCGTCTCCATCACTTTTTTACCATATGTAAGGGCACCAAAACCAATAGAAAGGCCACCGAGAAGAGCCCCCATAAAAGGAGATACAACACCGGCATGAACAAATACCCCCATTACATTGGCAACATTGTTGGCACCAAGTGCATAGGCACCATATATACCTGTAAGAAGGAGTCCCCAAAATATAAAATTATCCCACCAAAATAAGCCTCTGGAAAACTTAAGAATTAAAGGCTTTAAAATGAAATATAGAAGAAAGGCAATAATACCGGCACCAATAGGCGTAGAAATCCATGACACCACAACTTTGCCAAGAGGAGCCAGATTGAGTGTACCATTGACAGCACCAGCACCGATAATGGAACCGACAATTGCCTGGGAAGTGGAAACAGGAAGCCCTAAAAAGGTCATAATCGTAACAGTCAGGGCAGCAGACAGCGCAATAAAAAATGCATCCCACGGTGTCATTGCACCAAACTTGCCCAGTGTTTGAAAGCCGGCATATCCTTCAAGCACAGCACCAATGGTTGCAAATATCAAAATAGAAACACCAGCCCACAAAAAAGGAATCACACGGGTGGCAACAGCCGTGCCAAACACATTGGCAGCATCGTTTGTGCCAAGAGCCCAGCCAAGATATAGCCCTGATGACAGTGGTCCATAGGACTTAAGAAAGGCGGGAAACTTCATATACATTCCCCCTTATATCTGTCTAATTGCGATAATCTGCTCTACCACAGAAGCCACATCCTCCAACGCATCGGATATGTCGGCAAGCTTTTCAATAAAATTGAGATACACGTATTTCTCTGCCAGAGAAACATCCCACTGCCTAAGTTTAGATATTAGTTCCCTTTCCAAACCGTCAACCTCAGATTCCAAATCGTCTACCTCCTCAGCCTTGACCTTTGCCTTACGAAAATCTTCAAATAAAAGTTTTACCATCTCTTTGGCAGCGGTCATCTGCTTTAGAGTTGTATCCATGATCTTAGCTATCTGTCCCCGCATATCTTCGGGAAACTTAAGATGTGCAAAGAGAAAAACATGGTCAACAATCGATTCAGCCTTATTGGCAACACCATCCACCCTATCTACCAACCTCATTAGCTCAACTTTGGTTTCAGGAAGAAGACGGGAGTGCATAATAGATTCTGTTGCCTCTTCCTGCATATCATCTGCTTGTCCCTCCAGATCATGCACCAATTTCATCAAACCTCTAAGTTCTTCAATATCCATATCTTCCTTAAGGTATTGCTTAAGCACCTCGTTAAAAGCCTCTAATGTCTTTTCAACAAGAGACATGTGTTCCATAATACGCTTTACAACAGTGGAAACACCACCTATCATAACAAATCCCTCCTTCCACATCAAATTGTACGTTAGTACGTTATTTTACTACACCATCCCCACAAGTGTCACAAATAAAAAATCTCTTGCGTATATATATATGAAAACCAATAAAAAGGAGGGATGAATCATGAGAAAAAAGGTAGTATGGATTCTATCGGCACTGACTATCTTTGCACTGCTCATATCACCTGTAGTATTTTCCACTCCACAAAGCACATACGCAGCATCTGGTAATGTTACTATTACAGATAAAACTCCAAACAATACGATAGGTATTATGAAAAAGGAAAGAGGAGACGATCATGGAGGAAAAGGTCGTGGAAGAGGACACCACGGAAGAAACCACCATTCATCTGAAGTAGTAATATCTATCTTAGCAGAGTGGTCTGGCATATCTTCTGAAACCCTAACATCTGTAAAAGATAAGTATCAGCTCAGCATACCGGCGTTAATCAATACTGTAGTCTTAATGAAAGCTTCAGGAATAGATATAGATAAAGCAGCAGGCATTGTGGCATCTGGTGAGCTTAGAAGCTACGTAGAGAAGAACGGTATTAGGGATAAATTTATGGAAACGAGAAGGGAGTTGGCAAGATATATACACCGGTATATGGAGAAAAAACATGAAGAAAAAGAGAAACATGGTAGGAGGAAAGCACCTGGTGTAAAAGGAAGAATATACAGCGACTTTATAGACATACTCAGCACATGGTCTGGCATTGGTACCGATACAATTCAGAGCATCGTAGAAGAGTATTCTCTCAATCCCGCACGCACCATAAATGCAGTGGTTCTTGCCAAGGTGGGTAATATATCCCTTTCTCAATCGGCAAGTATTGTGGTAGCAGGAGAGCTAAGGGAATATCTGGAAGAAAATGGCCTTATAGACGCCTTCAAGCAGGCAAGACAAGAAATCGTAAACCTACTTAAAGAGAAGGCACAGGAGATAAAGGAGACAGCAGAAGAGAAAGTGATAGAAGCCCTCAGTAAGTGGTCTGGTTTTGACAAAGAAGATATCCAGAAACTGATAGAGAAGAAAAACATACCCTACGCCATAACAGTAGTGGTGCTTGCCAAAGTATCGGGCATATCACTACAGGATGCAAAAAATATTGTAGATAATGGAAAGATAATGGAATATCTAAGGAAAAACAACCTATTTATGAAGTTTAAGCAGGCAAAGGCTGAGATATGGAGAATCATCAGAGATATACTAAGACCATAAAAGCAGGGAGAGGGGGAAACATTCCCCCTCTCCCTACAGACTCTATTATCTTTAAAACTTATTAACTACCTTGCTCCCAAATCTCAAAACTACATCTTCTTTATCCTCT
>CAZATH010000045.1:0-5721 GCA_964487995.1 uncultured bacterium | reverse complement strand
AAACTTATTAACTACCTTGCTCCCAAATCTCAAAACTACATCTTCTTTATCCTCTGACATTAATGAAATAGCAAATCGACCAGCTTTCTTGATACCATCAAGTGTTTTTCGAGTTTTTCCTACACCTACGGCAACAAGAAGTGGATCAAAGGAAACTTGAAACACCCAAGCAATAGCCATTCCATAAAGAATATCTTCATATTTAGTGGTAAGAACTCCCACTGAAGTATATATCTTTTCCATTCATTCCACCTCCTCATATATGATACAGCCATATTCAACAATATGCCATCTTGGTACCATATACATAGGAGGTGGAAAGATGCCGTTTAAATTGGTTGCCCCATATAGTCCCAGTGGAGACCAGCCACAGGCTATAGAAAAACTGATAGAGGGACTGAATAAGGGTTATAAGTATCAAACATTGCTTGGTGTCACAGGTTCTGGAAAGACCTTTACTATGGCAAATGTTATACAGAGATGGGGTAAACCCACTTTGGTGCTATCTCCCAACAAAGTGCTTGCCGTTCAGCTATACAGAGAATTTAGAGACTTCTTTCCTGAAAATGCCGTAGAGTTGTTTATCTCGTATTACGATTACTACCAACCAGAGGCATATATACCTGCTACCGATACCTACATTCCCAAAGATTCTTCTATTAACGAGCAGATAGACAAGATGAGGCTATCTGCCATATCATCTTTGGTATCGAGAGAAGATGTTATTGTGGTGGCATCGGTCTCTGCTATATACTCTCTGGATAACCCCATTAAGTTTCGTAGATACACACTGCCTGTATCGGTGGGAAAGCCTATAGACATTGGAAAGTTTTCCCGAAATATGGTAAAGATGGGCTACGAGAGGGAACACACGGCACTGACACCGGGAAAGTTTCGCATCAAAGGAGAAATCATAGAGGTATACCCACCAACAGCAGAGGGTATTATACGAATATATGTAGATGAAGACATGGTAGAGAGAATTGTGGAGGTAGATCCCATCACCCACGAGATTACTTTCAAATATCATTCTTACACATTCCTACCTGCTACATATTACGTTAGAGAAATAGAAGAGATGGCACAGATTGTAAAAAAGATAGAGAAGGAGATGAAAGAAAGGATCGCCTGGTTTAAAAGACAGGGTAAGATTGTAGAGGCACAAAGACTGGAGCAGATAACACGTTCAGATATGGAGATGCTTCTCACCACTGGCTGGTGCAAAGGCATTGAAAACTACTCAATGTATCTTACAGGCAGAAAGCCCGGAGAAAGGCCTTATACCCTGCTCGATTACTTTCCCGATGAATTTCTGCTATTTATAGATGAAAGCCACCTTGCCGTGCCACAACTCAGGGGCATGTATCATGGTGATATGTCAAGGAAAAAGACCCTAATAGAATACGGATGGAGATTACCCTCAGCCATAGAAAACAGACCACTAAAACCAGAGGAGTTTTGGAAGCTGGTAGACAAGGTAATATTTGTCTCTGCCACGCCGGGAGATTTTGAGCTTGAGGTATCAAAACAGGTTGTAGAACAAATTGTTAGGCCAACGGGACTGCTTGACCCTGAGGTGGAAATCAGACCGGCAACGGGACAGGTCAAAGATGTGCTAAAAGAAGCAGCTCAGAGGGCTGAAAAAGGACAAAGGGTAATCATCACAACGGTAACCAAGAAGCTTGCCGAAGAAGTGGCTGCGTATTTTACATCATTGGGTGTTAAGGCACGATACATGCACCACGATATAGACACAATAGAGAGGGCAAAGATACTCAGGCAGTTTAGGGAAGGTGTATTCTCTGTCCTTGTAGGTGTTAACCTTCTCCGTGAAGGGCTAGACCTTCCCGAGGTCACACTGGTTGCCGTCTTAGATGCCGACAAAGAGGGGTTCCTGCGTTCCTATCGCTCACTGATACAGGTAATGGGAAGGGCAGCACGAAACGTTCTCGGTAAGGTCATACTCTATGCCGATGAGATTACACCCTCTATACAAAAAGCCGTGGATGAAACACGAAGACGTAGAAAAATACAAGAAGAATACAACAAACGGCATGGAATCACACCCCAAACAATAAAAAAGAAGATAGAAAACTTCCTTGACTTCTTAGAAGGTGAAAAACCCATATCCTCTTATGAATCTATGAGTGATGAAGAGATTATGGACATCATCTCTATGTGGGAAAGTAAGATGTATCAACATGCCGAAAACTTAGAATTTGAAAAAGCCATAGAGTATAGGGATAAGATAGAACGCTTGAAAGCACTACTTAAAAGGAGAAATAAGCTATACAGATAACAGCAGCCAACCCCAAATTAACATAATGAAAAACAGAGGAATGGCAATTTTATGGAAGGTAGACATAAAATCCGTTTTACCCCTCCGTCTTTTGTATAGTCTATAGGTTATGAAATTCGCCATAGAGGCTATAATAGTGCCCGTTCCACCAACGGTTACACCATAAAGTAGAGGCTTCCATAAACGCGTCATATCGGCAATAATTGTAGCTGCAGGCACATTGGATATAAATTGTGATAGAAAAGCAGAAACCATATAAACCTTGATTGCAGAATTTAGATGTATAGTCATATGCGATGTGATGAAACCACTGACAATAAAGAAGGCTATAAATGTAAAAAGCAGCATATAGTCAACATAGAGCCATACTCTACGATAAATAAAAGATAACAATAAAGCAATACCCAGAATCACGAACAGAGCAGTATCATAACCCCATAAAATAAATACAACTGTCGATACCAGCAATGCACCATACAAAATACCCCACCACTTAACTCTTACCTGCAACACATCTAACTTCACCTGTTCATCGGGAATAAGCAAAAACACTAGAAGGGTAATAAGTATAAGTGAGAAAGTGACTATAGGAATAGTAGCCTTAATAAAATCAATACCGGATATTCCATAGTAAGCATATAGATACATATTTTGTGGATTAGAAATAGGAAAAATAGCACCTACCAGATTGGCAGAAAGGGTGATAAGCACCAAGGGATACACAGGAGTATATCCTGATTCATCAAACACCTTGAAAACCAAAGGGACAAGCGTCAAGATGGCAATATCATTCACAGCAAAGGCAGAAAAAAGGGCAGACAGCAAAACAAACCCCCATGCCTGCATCCTTCTGCTGGGAACAACTTTTATCGTCCCAATGGCAAGCCATGACAAAACACCGCTCTCCTCTAAACCAGCAGATAGAAGCATCATTGTAAGCAATATAACCAAAACTTTTATATCGTGATATGCGATAAAGCGTAGCGGTGATACCCTCCATATCACACATACGAATATAGCCGCCAATATAAAAATCAGGGATATATAATTTTCAAAGATAAAATTTTTAAGCTTTATCTTCACCCCTTATATCACTTCTCTCCTTTAGCCATAAGCCAAACTTTCTATCAACATTCATAATATGATGCTCTACCCACCGAATCAAGCCTTTTTCTATCTTCTGCTCTATCTCATCGGAAGGACCTTCAAGCATAAACTGATCTACTATTTTATTAAGTTCCTTGGTAAATTCTCTGTGCTCCATTATCTGCTCTGCAAGACCAGGATAACCATACTTCTTCATGTATTTCTCCTCTGTTTCAAAATGCATAAGAACATAGTCAATAAGAAAATCCATTACAGCTCTCAGCTCATCGGGTTCTGTTTGGTATTTATCAATCAAACCATTGAGTTTGGCAACAAGAGATCTATGCTGCTCATCTATCTCTTCAATGCCGATAAGAAAATCATCCCGCCACTCAATCTTTTTCATAACCGACACCTCCACCTTAATTATAAGCAATGGAATGTTTATATAAACCACCAAACATCTGTCAAAAACAAAAAGGGGGAAGCAATGCTTCCCCTTTTCCCTCTACAGGAGGAGATTATCCTGTTATCTTCAAACCCTCAAAGGCAACCTTAGGTGCTCCAAACACACCACTACCCATGGTAAGAAATTCTACATCTTCATCTGCTGCGACAATTCTACCAAGCATCTCCCAGAAGTTACCACTGATAGTGACACCCTGAACGGGAATCTTCTCTCCATTTCTTATAAGGACACCATCAACACCCACCGACATTGTACCACTTATTGGCGAAAAACCACTGTGAACACCTTTTACAGAAGTTACCAAGAAATACTCATCAAGCTCACTAATAGGCTTCTTGCCCTTAATCTCAATATATGTAATAGCCGGGCTCACAGAGGGAAGAGAGCCCCAAGATCCCCTAAAACCATTGCCGGTAGATACGGCACCAAACTCAGAAGCAGACTTAAGATCATACATAAAAGATCTCACAACACCACTGGAGAGAAGTTCTTTCTTCTGAACAGGCATACCCTCATGGTCAAAGGGTACCTTAAATGGAAGCATAGGATGTTCTGGACCATCAATCAGATAAAAGCCATAATCGGCAATTCTCTGATCCTTCTTGCCGGCAAGATACGACTTACCTCTCCCCACAGCTTCACCATCAAATTGACCAATGGCAAACATAAATATCATGGCAAATTCATAGGTATCAAATACCACAGGCACATCCTCTATGGTCATTCTCTGTCCATCAAGTGAGGACTGTGCACGAAGAATAGCCCTACGTGCAACATCTTCTATACTGAGTTCCGATGGGCGCTTGCCAAATGTAAAGGCAAATGAGCCATTCATACCCTTTTTTCCACGAAGAAGCACCCACGACATGAGATACGACATACTCTCCCACCAATCTACAAGCCCACCAGATGTATTCATTACAACAAATCTGCTACAAGACTGAACAATACCGGAGTTATCTGTAAATACCTTACTATCTTTATAAAGCTCATCTTCCAGTGAAAGAAGGATATCTTTCATACCATCTTCATTCTCAGGGATCTCCTCATCTCTCACGTGGTAGCCACCGGGAAACTTAATCTCGGGTACTTCATCGGAAAGCTCCCACGTTCCCTTTGCCATCTGAAGTGCCTTATCTATACCTTCACGACTCCAATCGTTGGAATATGAAAAGCCCATTTTGCCATCTTTGTAAAGCCTTATACCGTATCCCTTAGAGGAAACCTTTTGAGCCTTTTCAATCTGTCTCTGCCTCATATCAATAGAGGTTCTATATCCTTCCGATGTGAACACATCTCCTTCAAATCCCATATGCTTAATTTTATCTACAATATATTCAACTATTGGCCTTATCATCACTTCGTCCCCCCCACAAGAATACTATCTACATATACATAAGGTTGTCCTATACCGGCAGGCACACTCTGGCCTCCCTTACCGCACATACCCGGTGAAAAGTCCATATCCTCTTTACCAGAAACACCAACAATGTGGGAAAGTATCTCTAAGCCATTGCCGGCAAGGGTAACATTCTTCACCGCCTTGCCTATCTTACCGTTTTCTATTAAATATCCTTCTCTCACACCAAATACGAAGTTACCGGTAGATGGGTCAACCTGTCCACCACCAAATTGAACGGCATATATGCCTTTCTTAATATCTCTAAGCATGTCTTCAAATGTATCACTTCCCGGTGCAAGATACGTATTTCTCATACGGGGAAGCGGTGCATGGAGATAGCTCTGTCTCCTACCACTGGAAGAATGGGGAAGACCTGTAAGAAGATGTTCCCTGTAATCTACCATGTAGGCTTTTAGAACACCATTTTCAATGAGAATTGTATGTTGATTTTCAAAACCCTCATCG
>CAZATH010000044.1:4423-10226 GCA_964487995.1 uncultured bacterium | reverse complement strand
ATTTAACCCCCCCTCCTTTATAACAATTTACCCCCCCCGCCACAAATATTATAACACAAACAAAACAAATTAACAAGAATAGTAAAATAAACTTTGATAACAACAAATATAATCTAAGCCATACATAAACAGTTCAAGTTATTTTCAATAAATAAACTTAGAATTTTATCGTTCAAATATCACTACATCGTATATCGTATTGATGTTGGTAAATGATTTCAGATAATCTCTATAACTTACTTCAAATGGTATAAAGATATCTCTACTGTTTTGTAAAAACGCTTGAATACCCCGTCCGCCTCTTAAAACATATTCTCTCAATTTTATATATAAATTTCTACTATACACAGCGTGCAAAGGTTCCAACAAATCCCCTGAATGACGAGGAACAACGGTATACTTTCCAAGCTTACTAACATCAATAATTTTTTTTAATAAATCCAAATTTAGCATGGGCATATCTCCACCTACAATTAGGGCGTCATCATATTCTAATGCGGTAAGAATTCCACCAATGGGACCTATCATGTTGGAATCGACAATAACTTTATACCCTCTTTTCTCAAAAACTTGCCTTCTCTCTGGAGAGACAATTAAATAAACATCAAATCCGAGTTTAGAAACACGTTCATAAACCATATCAATGAGTGGCTTATCTCCAATAGGATAAAGAAGTTTATCACTACCAAACCGTTTGCTTTTACCACCGGCGAGTATTGTCACAAACATATGATTTACCTGAAATTAACGGTATTGAGATAACATCTGAAGCCATTATACATTACCAATCTTGTAAAAAAAGGTGGGGAAGTATCCCCCACCAAACTATAACTTTTCTATCTTTACAGCTGACACTTTATATTCCGGTATCTTGGCATAAGGATCTAACACATCGGGAGTGAGCTTATTGGCCGGTGCTTCTTTAAAATGAAACGACATAAATACAACACCAGGAGGCACGATATCCGTTATCCATGCAAACACCTCAACACTTCCTCGACGTGAAGACACCCTTACTTTATCACCATCATTGATACCCAAGTTCTTCGCATCTTCTGGATTAATTTGGACAAAGGGCCTTTTTACAAGCTCATTGAGTGCCCTTGTTCTCCGTGTCATGGTCCCCGTATGGAAATGCTCAAGAACCCTTCCTGTTGTCATTACAAATGGATATTCATCATCAGGTTCTTCCCATGGCCCCTGATACTGAATACTATAAAATCTTCCCTTGCCATCAGGATGTGCGAATTTATCAACATGGAGTATGGGAGTGCCAGGATGTTGTAGATCTTTTACAGGCCAATGGAGAACTTCTCCTCTATCTAATCTTTCATAGCTAACTCCACCGTATATAGGAACCAACTTCCTAATCTCTTCCATAATCTCAGCGGGAGAAGAATAATACATATCATATCCCATCTTTCGGGCAAGCTCTTGGATGATTACCCAATCAGGTTTTGCATTGCCGATAGGCTCAAAGGCTTTTCTAATACGTTGTATTCGCCTATCAGAATTGGTAAACGTCCCCTCTTTTTCCAAGAAAGAAGCAGCGGGAAGCACAACATCGGCAAGCTCAGCGGTTTCTGTCATAAACAGATCTTGAACAACAAGAAACTCCAGAGATTTCAGATTCTCAATAACTTCATTGGTATTTGGATCGGAAAGAACTGGATTTTCTCCCATAATATACAATGCCTTAATCTTACCTTTTTTAATGCCGTGAATCATCTCAACTATTGTCAAACCTTTCTTTGAAGATAGATAATCTACATTCCAGGCATCCATAAACTTTTTAACTGCTTCTGGATCGGTAACTTTTTGGTATCCAGGAAAAACATTGGGAAGAGATGCCATATCACAGGCACCCTGAACATTGTTTTGACCTCTGAGTGGATTAACACCTGTACCTGGTTTACCAACATTACCTGTAAGCATGGCAAGGTTAGCAAGTGAGAGCACATTCATTACGCCGTGGGCATGCTGTGTAATACCCATACAGTAAACAATTGATGCTTTAGATGCCTCGCCGTAAACATGAGCAGCCTTTTCAATCAAAGTGGCAGGAACACCTGTAATCTTTTCTGCCCACTGGGGAGTCATATCCTTAACGCTACTGGCAAGATCCTCAAATCCCACGGTTCTCTCTTTTACAAAATCTTTATCCCACAAACCATCTCTTATGATTACATGCATCATAGCACCAATCAATGCAATATCAGTTCCCGGTTTAAGCTGAAGGAATATATCAGCCTCTCTGGCAAGATCTATTTTTCTGGGATCGGCTACCATCAAAATGGCACCATTTCTATGAGCTTTTCTAATATAATAAGATGTTACCGGATGGGTCTCTGTGGTATTAGAACCTATGACAAATATTACATCTGAATCAAGAGCCAAATCAGGTATGGTATTGGTCATGGCTGCTGAGCCAAATGCCCTTGCAAGACCAGTGACAGTTGATGCATGGCATAGTCTGGCACAGTGATCTACATTGTTAGTTCCTATAACAGCTCTCATAAATTTCTGGAATAGATAGTTTTCCTCGTTGGTACACTTAGCCGATGCAAAACCTCCAATGGCATCTGGCCCATATTTTTCTTTTATAGAAAGCAACTTGTCTGCAACATATGAAAGGGCTTCATCCCATGATGCTTCCACAAATTTCCCATTCTTCTTAATAAGTGGTTTTCTGAGTCTATCAGGAGAGTTCACAAAGTTTAGTCCAAATCTTCCTTTAACACAGGTTTCGCCAATGGTCCCGTTAACTTCCTTATCATCATGGACCCCATATACATCAACGACCTTTCTCTCTTCAGGGACAACTCTTACCTCAAGCTGACAGCCAACACCGCAGTAGGGACACGTCGTTCTAATCGTCGTTGTTCGGTGCTCCCTTTCACGTGGCTCATCAACACGCTTCTTGATAATCGCCCCTGTTGGACACACTTGTAGACAATTACCGCACGATACACAAGCTGTTTCACCAAGTGGATTCCCCATCCACGCAACTACCTGGGTATCTTCTCCCCTCTGGGCCAAAGCCAAGATTCCAAGGCCTGTCACTTCCTCACATGCCCTAATACACTTTTCACAAAGGATACACTTCTTGGGATCAATTTCTATAACAGCACTCGAAGTGTCTTTCTCTCCTTTTCTGGGTTTGTGTTCAATATTTTCATAATCAATGGCAAAAAATGTGGCATATTCTCTAAGGGTGCATCGATCTACTGCATCACATCCACACTCCATACAACGACCTGTTTCACTTCTTATCTCCTCCTCTGTATAGGGAAGCTCAATTTCCTTAAAATCGCGGATTCTCTCCTGGGGGTCTCTCCTTCTATGAGGCAGTCTACCCTGAGGCTTGATATTACTATAATCGATTTCTCCTTCCTTATAAAAGTGGTTATAGGGCTTCCACTCCATCACCAGATTCTTTATTTCCTCATCACTATATATAACATTTAAATATTCCCATGGCTTGTCAAACACCTTTTTAACCAAATCAAGCTTACCTTTGATATACATTTCCACCATATCGGCAGCCTTTCTTCCCTGGGCTATTGCCTCTATAACCGTTCGTGGACCTAGTGCAGCATCTCCCACGATAAACACATCGCCAAGCGATGTGCTAAGTGTATCGATATCGTAAACGGCATACCCACGCTCAGTTTCAATACCAAGCTTTTCAAAGAGAGAGGCATCGGGCTTTTGCCCAATGGCAATAAATACACTATCAGCCTCCATAAAGAAATTGGAACCTTCAATAGGTATTGGCCTCCGTCTTCCCCTCTCATCAGGTTCACCAAGTTTCATTCTAACCAGTTCTACCTTTCCACCTTCGTGGAAAGCAATGGGTGTTGCCAGAAATTCAAACTTGACACCCTCCTCCTCAGCCTCCAACACTTCAACATCATGGGCAGGCATTTCTGCTCTACTACGCCTATATACCACCGTTACATCCGCTCCAAGCCTTCTGGCAATACGGGCAACATCCATAGCCACATCTCCGCCACCAACAACAATAACCTTCTTGCCAATATTTATATGCTCACCACTGTGGAAACGGGTAATAAAATCTACCCCCACATGGACATAAGGCAGATCCTCACCCGGTATATTCATGCGTCTAGATTTCCATGCACCGGTTGCCACTACCACTCCATCAAATTCCGAACGGATTTCTGAAAAATCTATATCTTTACCTACCTCAACACCGGTTTTAACAGATATACCATACAGAAGTGTAGCTTCAATATCCTTGTCAAGCACTTCCCGTGGAAGTCTGTATTCTGGTATACCATACCTGAGCATACCTCCTAACTTCGGCATTTTTTCAAAAATCGTTACCTCATATCCCTTAAGCCTAAGGTAATATGCAGCCGATAAACCACCGGGACCACCACCAATAACTGCTATCTTCTTACCATTTAAAGGGGGAAGTGTCGGCATCCATGGACCATGCGCCAGATCCCAATCGGCAGCAAATTTTTTAGCCTGTCTAATGGACACAGCACCCTCAAGTTCACCTCTATGGCACTTACTCTCACAAAATGCAGGACATACCCTACCTAAGACGGCTGGTAGTATATACGACTTTTTCATAACGGCAACCGATTCATGATACTTACCTTCTTTGATGAGTCTTAAATACGTGGGTATATCGGAGTGGGCAGGACAGGCATCTATACATGGTGCAATACAATCTCCACAATGATGAATCATATTCATTTCCATTAGCTGCCTTCTATAATCTAATATATCTGGCGTATCGGTAAATATTTCCATACCTTCTTGAACTTCGGTGGTACAGGCGGTAATAATCATAGAATTAGGTCCTGTGCCATTTTTATTGAGCCACCTATCACCAATTTTTACTTTCACACCACACATGCGACAAACACCAACGGGGGTAAGTCCCCTCTCATGGCACAGATGGGGAATGTAAATACCATTCTCAAGTGCCACATCAATAACCTTGGCACCCTTTTTAGCCTTAATGGGAATACCATTAATCTTAATATTTACATACTCCACGATTCTCACTCCTTTCTAAAGGCATCACGTTTAACCACGGCATCAAATGGGCATACAGACATACAGGTTCCACATTTGATACAAACATCGGTATCAATTACGTGGAGTTTTCCAGGTTCTCCAGATATGGCATCAACAGGACAATTTTTAGCACAAATAGTACATCCCTTACATGCTTCTGGCAGGATATAGTATTCAATCAACGGTAAGCACGCTTTGGCAGGGCAAGTTTTTTCTTCTATATGGGCTATATATTCATCCTTAAAATACCGAAGAGTAGATAGCACAGGTCCAGGAGCCGTTTGCCCAAGTCCACACAGAGATGTATTTTTCACAGAAACAGCCAATTTTTCCAATCTCCCCAGATCTTCAACTTTTCCATTACCTTCGGTAATACTCTCGAGAATATCATACATCAGAGACAACCCATCTCTACATGGTGTACACTGTCCACAAGATTCATTCTTAGTAAATTCTATAAAAAATTTCGCAACATCGACCATGCAAGATGATTCATCAAGGGCTATTACACCACCTGATCCCATAATGGCACCTAAAGAACCAAGACTTTCATAATCAATTGGTGCATCAAAGTGTTCTGAAGGTATACATCCCCCAGAAGGACCTCCCAATTGGACAGCCTTTAGCGTATGGCCCTGTGGAGCACCTCTACCAATATCCTCAAGGAGAACTTTAATAGGAGTTCCAAGTGAAACTTCGGCAAGACCGCTAACAGATAGGGAACCTGCCAGTGCAAACACTTTTG
>CAZATH010000044.1:0-4413 GCA_964487995.1 uncultured bacterium | reverse complement strand
CTGGGCTTTTTTCAGTACCATAACTTCTAAACCACTCCGTTCCTTTTTCCATGATCAGTGCTACATTCATCAGTGTCTCCACATTATTTATAATTGTAGGTTTTCCAAACAATCCTTTTTGAGCAGGAAATGGTGGCCTCGGTCTAGGTCTACCTGCCTTACCCTCAATGGAGGCTATGAGTGCCGTTTCTTCTCCACAGACAAATGCACCTGCTCCTTTAAATATTTCAATATCAAATGAAAAATCTGTACCCAATATATTCTTTCCTAAAAGCCCCCGTTCCCTGGCTATGTTAATGGCATTCTCCAAAAGCCTGGCTGCCAGTGGATACTCGGCACGTGTATATATATATCCCTTTGAAGCACCAATGGCATAACCGGCAATAGTCAAGCCCTCAATCAGGGCAAATGGATCCCCCTCCATCTCAGCTCTGTTCATATAAGCGCCTGGATCACCTTCATCACCATTGGCAATAACATATTTAGGTTCACCTTGGGCTTGGCGGGCAAATTTCCACTTAAGTCCCGTTGGAAAACCGGCTCCACCACGTCCCCTAAGTCCACTCTTATAAATCTCATCTATTACTTCCTCAGGTGACATAGTCAGAGCACGTGCCAAACCAAAATATCCCCCCGTTGCTATATATTCTTCTACACTAGTAGGATCAATAAGGCCTACCCTTTCCAATATCACACTCTCTTGATATTTGAAAAACGGTATCTCCCACATGTTATAAATCGTTTCTCCTGTCTTCTTATCTACATAATGATGTCCATCAATGTATGGAGTGTTGCTTAAGGCAACATCAACAATACGCTCTACGACATCTTCATCTTTGACCTGGGTATATAAAACACCACCTGGATAAAGGGCAACCAGGGGGCCCTCAGAACACATCCTCATACATCCCACATTAACAACTTCTATCTTTTCGGAAAGTCCCTTTTTCTCCACCACATTTCTAAACATTTCATACGTAGACATTTCTCCTCCTATACTGAGACACGAAGTTCCCCCACAGGTCAAAATATATTTTTTATTACCCTCTATTTGTCTCTTTTTTCGCATATTAATTTTTGCCTTATATCTGTCCCTTATCTCATTTAACATATCAACGGTATATCTCATCTTCTACACCTCCACTTTGTCCGAAGATACTTCCTTCTTTAACTGTTTCACAACATCTCTTGCCTTCTGAGGCGTTAGATAACCAATAACCTCTTCCTTACCATCATGAATAACAACCATATTTGGACCTGTACTACAACAACCAATACATCCTACAGACTCAAGGGTAAAGAGACCATCAGGTGTAGTTCCCTCTTCCGAAAGCCCCAACTCATCTATCAGTTCATTCATGATTACACTACTTCCCATTACATGGCAAGCAGTTCCCCTACACACCCTTATGACAACCTTTCCCTTAGGCTGCAATGAAAAGAAATGATAGAAAGTAGCCGTGCTGTAAATCCAAGCTGGTGACACCTTTAATCTATCTGCAATATATATCATTGCCTCAGTGGGAATATATCCATAAACCTCTTGAATATCTTCTAAGACAGGCAAAATAATCTCTGTAGTGGCCCCCTTATCAAGCAGATACCTTTCCACTATTTCACGATAATTTAATTTTTTGGTCACGACATACACCTCCTAAACATTTTCTACATGTATGGTATCAAAAGTTAATAATGTAGGAATCAACCAAATTTAATTAATATATATTAACTTTGGTTTTGGGGGGATTGGTGATAGAATAATAATACGTGTTGCATAGCATAGACATTTCGTGGTAAAATAGCGTTTGAGCTCAAGCGATATTAGGAGGTGGACACAGTGGCAGCAAGATGTGATATTTGCGGAAAAGGCACTATTACAGGCCATAATGTATCACACTCAAATAGAAGAACAAAAAGGGTGTTCAAAGCCAACTTAAGAAAAGTTAGAATTTTAGAAAATGGTAGAAAGAAGACAATAAAGGTCTGTATGAAGTGCTACAAAAGGCTCCTTAAAGAGGGTAAAGTAGTATTTGCCTAACCTATCTCCACAAGACAATAAAAGGAGGGGGTATCCCCTCCTTTTATTATTTCAATACTCTATACCCTCCCGTGCTGGCACACCGTCGTTAAAGTAGTGCTTAATCTCACACATCTCGGTTATCAAATCTGCTCTATTCTTAATCTCCTCTGGAGCATATCGTCCTGTTAAGATAAGCTCAACTCCGTCAGGTTTCTTGTCTATAAGCTCTAAAACATCAGAGACAGATAGGAGACCAAATTTAACAGCAACATTAATCTCATCTACAATAACTATGTCAAACTCTTCCTTTAACATCATGTCCATTACAAACTGCAGTCCCGCTTTGGCCTGTGCAATACTTTCCTCATCGGGATTGTTGGGATCTACAAAGTAATCTGTGCCAAACTTCTTATGGACAATGGGAAAACCAGCTTTTTCCAAGGCTTGAAATGTTTTTTCCTCACCATACGTATATGCCGGTCCTTTCATCAGGCTAACAAACAATACTTTTTTGCCATGTCCTAGTGCTCTTGTCGCCAATCCTATAGCTGCCGTTGTTTTACCTTTTCCATTACCTGTATATACCTGTATCTTTCCCGATACTTTTTGAGCCATAATAACACTCACCTCCTGTTATAAAATACTAAGGCTATTATATAAGGGGAGGTGGAAAAGTTGCACATCACAACATGGCAGGCTATATTGCTCGGAGTAGTGCAAGGAATAGGAGAGTTTTTACCTATATCTTCTTCTGCTCATCTAATCATTGTTAGAGACCTACTAGGCATTCCCGATCCCGGGCTTGCATACGATGTATTCCTTCATGGTGCAACACTACTTGCCACAGTTCTTGTCCTGGGATATCCACTTTATAAAGATATCAAAAGAAATCCCAAAGTGCTGTGGCTTATAGTAATCGGTATTATACCGGCAGGAGTTTTAGGCATACTGCTTAAAGATACCATAGAAAATCTCATTAGAGAAAATCTGCTTATTATTTCCCTTTCCTTGATACTTTGGTCTATTTTAATGCTAATAGCAGATGAAAGATGGCAAAACGGGAAGATGGAACATCTCACGTGGTTAAAAGCACTAATAATAGGTTTCTTTCAATCATTTGCTCTAATACCTGGAACATCTCGTTCAGGCTCCACAATTGTAGGAGCATCTTTGATGGGGCTATCGCGAGATGAGGCATTTAGATTCTCTTTTTATTTATCTATACCCACAGTAGGGGGGGCATTTCTACTTGCCCTGAAGGACCTTTTTTCTTCTGGTCAACCAATAACCGGTGCATTTTGGGTAGGTGCCACAGTATCTTTCTTTGTAGGCACCATGTCGCTAATACTATTAAGAAACCTCATCAATCGCTTCGGACTTAAACCTTTTGCCATATATCGATCAGCTCTTGGCATATTCCTTATTATTTACTACTTTGTACATATGATGTAAATCTGTATTACAACTTCTTAATAATTTGTTTTACATCTTCCATATATTGATAACCGGTCATATCGGTAGAGATAGGCGTTAGTGCCACATATCCATGTTTAATAGCCCAAATATCTGTATCCTCATCGTCATCATAAACAGGCCTACCATCAAGCCAATAGTAAACCCTACCCCTCGGATCCACCCGTTTTACTACCCAATCTTCAAAAGCCTTCCCACCCATTCTGCTTATGCGATACCCTCTAATCTGGTCTACAGCAAGTGCCGGCACATTGACATTAAGCACCCACTTGGGAGATAAAATTTCTTCGATGTTGTTTTTTAACAACTCGATAACTACCTTTGCCGCTGTATCGGCAAACTTGCCTTCCCATGAGTCTACTGAAACCGCTATGGATGGAATACCGTGAAGAATACCTTCAATAGCAGCAGCCACGGTACCAGAATATATAACATCATGTCCAACATTGGCACCGTGATTAATACCAGATATAAGCAGGGTCGCATCTTTAACAATATCACCTAAACCTATTAAAACGCAATCTGATGGTGAACCATTAACAACGGCATATCCCTTACATCCACAGGGCATGTTTACTTCTCTCAGAGGGAGAATCATATCCAATGTAATAGCATGACTAGATGCACTCTTGGGCCTATCGGGGGCCACTACCACAACATCATAACCGGCATCAGTAAGATAACTGGTAAGAATATTAATACCTTCAGCCCATATTCCATCATCATTGGTAACCATTATTTTCATGTTTCCACCTCCTTTATACAATTATACATTTACACTATAATTTAAAGTAGTAGACGAATAAGCATAATATTTGTATAATGATATTAAGTAGAGTGATTATAACATTTCTCATAAAATCACTACAAAAGGAGGGAGCACAATGAGCGCCAAGACAAAAGTTTTATTAGTTGAAGAT
>CAZATH010000043.1:0-10330 GCA_964487995.1 uncultured bacterium | reverse complement strand
CTACAATAACCATAGTCCCTTTAAACTTAGGAGCAAGCAGTTTGGCAACAACTCTTCCAATGGATCCTGTTCCTCCCACCACCGCAAGTGTTAAATTATCATCCTCTGGGTTAAGTCCTACTTCCCTGGCACCCATTAATAGTGCTTCATGGGCTGTATATGCCGTATATGAATTACCTGTTGTAACCCCTATACTATCTAATGCCTTTGCAGCCTCGGCACCCGCACCTCCAACAATGGCTGTAAAGGCTCCTAGTCCCATGATAGTTGCCCCCAGCTTTTCACCAATACGGCCTGCCTCTATTATCTTATTTGTTGCTATATCATCATGAGCAAGCATCAGATCTGGTGTCATAGGGATAATAATAAACCACCCTTCTGCCGTTGCACCTGTCTTAGACTGAATACCAGTTATATGAGATGCCACAAATGGCTTTTTCTTAAGCATATACCACTTAACAGCAGCACTGGGTAACCACTTTGCCCACGGTTTCTCACGATATACATGAGACATATCAAGTGGATGAAGCAAAAAGACAAATTTACCGTGCAATATTATCACCTACCTTCCAATACCCTAACGGTCGGCTTAATATCCATCTTCTCTATCAACTCCTCATATGGAGAAAAATCAGGTCCCTCCGGTTTATAGCCAAGCAAAGTTGCAAATACTCCTTCCATTACATTGGTACCAAACGACCTACCATTTAATACAGGTGTCGTAGTTATCAACATCTTAGCCCCTCTGCGTCTTAACTCCTCTGCATCTTCAGATGTAGTAGTATTGGTGAAGATTATTTTACCATCTAAACGCTTAGGCATATACTTTTTAACATACAAAAAGTCACCCGCTATTACATCTGCCCATTCAAAATATCTTTTTGTCATACTATTGGATCCACTACCATACACTTCCTGCTTTTTACCAATAGGATAAAGCATGGAAAATGGTAGTTGAACGGCAATAGGAAGTGCAATAGAACCTATGGTAAAAAGCGTTCTTAAGGTTTTTACAGGAAAATTAATACCAAGTGCAAATATCACATCTCCATATATAACCTCTCCTCCAATTCTATATATGGCTTCAGCCATTCCCCACCTATCCACCGCACTTACAACAAGATACTTATAATATGGTTTGAATATTCCCGTAGAAACAAGATATTCTACAGCCTTTCTCTCCAATGTATGCTTGAGTCCACTACCATCGGTAAGAAAGCTCTTTTTTACAGACCTTAAAAAAATCTTGCTATCGCGTATAGTGTATCGTTTTTTACCAAGCCAAAGATATAAATCTGTGCCACCGACCCCAATGGCATCAACGTTTCCATCAAGCTCTCTCATCATACTGGCTGCCTTCTTAATATCACCATCTGTACCTATCCGCTGAAGCTCAAATTCTTTACCTAGAAAAACAGCCTTTGCCTTATGATCTCTCTTTGATGAACCTATGCTAACACTAACGACCCTGTACACCATTTCCACCTCCCTATGGTACAGAAACTTAGATTATTCTAACACTTTACATTTATTTATTCCAATTTTAGAGTTTATTGCCGATAAATATTGTGGCAGACCTGTGGAAAGGAGGTGCAAAGGGTGGCGTCTGATATCACACGTATTAGAAGCAGTGCAGCAACACTCACGGCACTGTATCACCTTAAGCTTGTAAACAATGATCTTGCCATTAGAGGAAAAAAACTTGCCTTTGGACTGCGTCTGGTCAGTGCTTCAGAAGATCCTGCCGACGCGAGAATAGCCATCAATATGGAAGCAAGGAAAAGGGGGCTAGGAGTAGCAATAGATAACATCTGGGATGCTAAAAACATGCTAACTGTAGCAGAAGGTGGTCTGACCAAGATCAAAGATGTTCTACTTAACATTAGAGACAAATTAATGCAAGCAGCCAATGAATCCCTCGGTCTTGAAGAAGGTTTATCCATAGCTGCAGAAATACGTTCATTTATGCACGAAATCGTCAATATAGCACATCAAACACGATGGAATGACCTTGGGCTTCTGGATAGTAGTCCTCCACCTTCGGTTAGCTCTTCGGCCAGCAGAACGTTTTTCTTTCATACAGGCAGTGGTGCAGGTGATGATGTTGCTTTTAATCGTGAATATATTTTCGACACAGCAGGTATTGTGTCTGAAGAATTATGGCAAAATTGGCAAGACAACGCAGATACACTTACAGTAAGGCTAGGCAATATAGGTAATCCATCAGAGGCTATATCGCGAAAAGTATATGATTCTCGAAATGGATATGTAAATGCATCGGCAGAAATCAATCTAAAAGAGGTTTATCAATCGTTGGGAGTAGCACAGAAGGCAGGCATTGCAGGAGCATCTGATACCCATGACATCAATGCATCTGTCAACGCCCTACTACAAAAAGTTGACGCTCTACTCAGCGCTACAACAGAGTGGATATCCCATGTGGGAAGTATGATGTCGAGGCTTCAGATGAAAGAAGAGGCAATAATGGTATCCAAGGTAAATGTGGCCGCTTCTTTAAGTAGAATCAAAGATGCCGACATGGCGAAAGAGTATATGTTAAAAACCCGTGATGACATACTGCAGAATAGTGCCCTTGCATTTCTATCTCAAGCCAATGTTAGCGCATCTAATATCGTGGGTATGCTGGTGGGAAGATAGCCAGCATACCCCCCCTTACTTACTCCTCTAAAAGATTTCTCAACAAAGCTTCTATTTCTTCTTCTTTGGGAATACCTCTAAAAATGTATTTAACATCTTTGCCATATATAATTAGCCATGTTGGTTCTGTCGCCTTAACGCGATAACGGATAACATCCCATAAAAATAGTATATTGCGTGGATCAATCACTTCTATATTCACTCTTTCCTGAAAGTGGTCATATATCTCCCTAAGAAGAATACTTACATCTCTATAATATCCCACAGAAGGCAAACTTTCATAATCACTATCTCTAAATGGAACTCTACCACAACCACTATACACAATGGGTTTTTCAATAAAAATACGCAACGTAACCTTGGTATTACCCTTACTATGTTTCATTGTCAGTAGATGTTAAAAGCCCCTCTTCTTCGAGTAAACGCTTTATAGTATCCCTAAGCTCATCATAAGCAGGCATACCCCTAAAAATCTTATAAACCTCACCAGAAGGTCTTAGTATTACCCATAAAGGTTCTTTTCCTTTAATCTTATACCTAAACACATCGGGTAAAAAGAGTATGTTGCGTGGGTCAAGACTTTGGAGTTCTAAAACATCTGTACCAAACTCCTCTCTGAGCCGTGGCATATAATCTTTTACCTGAATTGTCTCTGTCTTTAGATGAAAAGAATTAAAATCTTCAGTGTCTCCATAATCTATATCAAAGCATCCTGCATATACTTGGGCTTTTTCCATATAGAGCTTAACAACTACTTTTTTCTTCCTATCTCGTTTTCTAAACATCAGCCTCACCTCGAAATAAGGGGGGCCAAGCCCCCCCTTCATATACAGCTTATTATGTCTTATCTCCATGAAGCACTGCATATGCCTCATATCCAAGCCATAGTGCCAGGATTATCAGGAGAGTAGCAGTGATAGACAATACCTTAGAAGTTTTCCAAGTATCAAATACCAATATACCCAATGCAGTAATGGTTGTAATCATCATAAAGTACATGGGATACATGGCAAATGCCGCATTCTTCTTAAGACCACGAATAACCCAAACACCCAAGGCAAGAAGTGCAAGACCAGCAACAAGCTGGTTAGCGGAACCAAATACAGGCCAAATAACCTTCCACATAGGAATAGGCTTACCAGCTGCATCTGTAGCCTTGGTGAATACCAATATTGTGGCAAATACAATGCCTATAATAGAAGCGGTATATCTGTCAACCTTTCCATCAAAGAACTCTTGGAATTGATATCTGGCAAGACGTGTAGCTGTATCAAGAGAGGTCAAAATGAAAGAGTTGAGAGCCAAAAGACCAATGGCTGTACCTACCGTTACTGGAATACCCAGAATAGTGGCAAACTGCCCTATACCATTTCCAAAGGTTTGAAGTGGATTACCCACTTTTCCACCTGTCATAATGACGGTACCAATAGCTATGGTGGCAACAATACCTTCAAGAAGCATACCACCATAACCAATTATGCGAGCATGTGTCTCCTTATCAATTTGTTTGGAAGTGGTACCAGAACCAACCAAGGAGTGGAAACCTGAAATTGCACCACAGGCTATGGTAATAAATAGAAGTGGCCAGAGATACTTACCGTCGGCAGGGGTAAACCCTTTAAAGGCAGGAAGACTACCCTGCACGCCAGCCATAAATTTGGGACCAAATATCATTCCAATACCACCGATTAAAACAGAGAAGTATAAAAGCCAAGAAGACAAATAATCTCTTGGCTGTAGGAGAATCCATACAGGAAGGACAGAAGCCAAGAAGATATATGCTATCAAAATCCACTTCCAAGTCATAACATCGAACTTAAAGAGATTGGCAATGCCAGGCATGTAAACTCCAATAATCACTGCCAAGAACACAAGTGGCACCATAATCAATGTTGCAACACCAAGGGAAATATTCCATCTATAAACCATATAACCAAAGATAAGGGCAAGCAAGATATACATCGTTGCGGCAAAGGCAACAGCGGCATTGGCGGCAAGAGTTGCTGCTGCCAGTTCCAAGAATACGGCAATAACTAGGACCAATGCAAGCCATGTGAATATGAGAAAGAGCTTTTTAGCACGGGGACCAACCCACTGCTTTACAACTTCACCCATAGAAAGGCCACCATGACGCATAGATGCAACTACTGCACCCATGTCATGAACACCGCCAAAGAATACAGAACCAATTGTGACCCACAAGAACGCAGGGAGCCAACCCCATAATGCAGCAGCCTTAATAGGACCTACAATTGGACCTGCACCTGCAATAGATGCAAAGTGGTGTCCTAAAAGGACCATAGGATGGGCGGGGACATAATCAACACCATCAAATTTGGAATGGGCTGGTGTTTCTTTGTTGTCATCAAGCTCAAATACATTTGCAAGATAACCACCATACCAATAATAACCAAAGATAAACCATGCCGCTGCAATGATAAACAGCAGTGTCAAAAGCATGAATCTCACCTCCTAATGTTATATATGATTTTTCTGCCTATGTTTGGCATAGGCAGTTTTTGCAACATACCAAATATAACTCAGGTCACGAAACTTTTTAGGAGCATATTTCCCCTCTTCATGAGGTGAGATACGGGCAACTTCTGCAAACCCCTTAAAACCAAACCAAAAACTTCTCGTATAGTGCTTTTTATCCCACTCATCTGAAACCAGTGCAATACGCTGTGTCATCACACCATCTACAGGAGAAAGCATGGATATAATCTCCTCTTTAGGGGGATATTTAATTAATATATAGTCATGCAAGTAATAAGAACCCACTTCACCTAACAAACCACCTTTTATTGCACGTATATAACGAAACCACCCCTCACCATACTTTCCTTTATAGGGGTCAAATCCCAACTCTGCCATAATTTCATTCATCAATGCATCATCTGGTGTCATCGTTTCCTCCTCAATCATTCTCAATAAAATTATAGAACTACTCACAAAAGTAGAGTCAATCAAGTTCTTAATCATGTTAACATGTTAAGGATATTTATCAAATAGAACTTTCTCTATGTAAATTCCATCTACATAACCCGCTACCGCTAAACCTCTCTTATTTGCCTCTTTCCATGTGTTCTTGATATCAATACCTTTCAACTCATAGGGGAGCACAGAAACTGGGAGAAAAGAATAATCAACACACTTATTATCCTGAGACAATCTTAGATATCCTACATGGGCTTGCTGAAATAAAATGAAGCTACTTTTATCTAAGTGATTTGCATACCACCGAATCAAATCATCTCGAAGCACCAAAATAGTTGCAAGTTTTATGAGATCAGGATCGTTTTTAGAGGTTTTAAGAGTAATGTCAAGTGATCTGGCAAGATTTTTAGCTCTATACACCGGTGCCACAGTCTCACCGAACTGTATAGCATCCTCAGCCTCTTTATGCCAAACCTCGTATAAGTTACGGTAACCCACATAAGGCTTGCACTCTAAATATCTCTTCATCAGTGTAAGTTGACGATCGCTAAAATCGGGAACAACCACTGTAGAAGATAGAGAAGGTCCCTTAGATAATATGGAAAAAATAAATCCCAAACCTATAACCAAAATAACCGTGGTAAGTGATGTTTTAAAGCCCTTGCCATATCTCATTGCTATACCATAAATATACTTCTCTCAACGTTGCAAGTGGACGGTCAAGAACTTCCCGCCAAATATGTCTCCACTCTCCAGGGAAATTAACAGGTGTAGCTCCACCTCTTACCCTCAACATTGCTTTGTAGGGGAATGGATCATAAAGCTTAAGATTAGGAAGAAAAATTCGCATATATGAGGTAGATATAGGGATATCAACCTTAGGAAGGGGAGCGAGTTTAAGATTGATATCTTCAGTGGGAAGAGGTAAACTAGGATATGGTAGAAAAACTTTTTTAGCATGTTTTAAAACCTTGGCATGCGCCTTTTTCTCAATACCAAGAAATGTCTCCTTGCACATATGATGCCAAATAACATAATATCCACCTGCAATATCTTTTAAAACAGATGAAAGGGACAAGGCAAGAGCACTATAGGGCATAGATATAAGAACCTTTTCCCCATCCAATACCAATTTTTTTATATGAGATGGCATGCTAAAAGGTGCTGATGTATAAGGGGTAAGAACCTCTCGAGGAATATAGAATACGTCTGCTGGTATATTAGGAGGATGTTGGGAAACCGGTGCAATAACTGTTACATTTACCCCTCTTCTAATAAACTCGGCAATCAGATATCTTAACCATACTCTATAATCACCTTCTTCCCATTTAGGAATCACAACAAACAATTTTCTCAAATCAACACTCCCTCACTTTCTATATTAATAGTAGGTTTAACAAATCCTACTACAATTTTAGTAATAACGGAGATAATAAACCCGGCCATCCACCACTCAATAAATAGAGGAACAAAAACTAGTGGAAGCAAGTAAGCAGCAGAAGGATAAGTAATCAATACAACAACTGTTGACACCATAGAAAAAGCAATAAAATAACCAATAAAAGTTCGCGGCGTAATATCAATGGATAAAATTATATCTTTACTATCTGTAAGGGCTACTCTAATCAGCCACATTTTTTCAAGCCACCTGTCAGGTAGTAATACCCAAATAATGGTAACGATAATCATCGATATAATGCCTCCCAAGTTAACAACAAACAACCATCCCGCGGAAACGGGATCAATTCCTTTGTGAACCATCACAGCATAAAGAATATAGTCCTTAATAACATAAAGGACAGACGCCATTAATGTGGCTACCAAAATCAAAGGTCTGTAAACCTTCATCTTTTCTGCTACCAACATATACTTACCCTCAATGGGAATTAAAAGGGCCCTCACACCATTTTTTGACACAGCATATTTTAATACTGCATAAGTAGACACCCACCACGCAATGCTCCTCATGGATATATCCAGCAATGTAAACGTCAATGTAGAAGACATTAAAACAGCCTCTTCCAAATCCTTTCCCAGTCTAAGCGTATTACCTGCCTGCTTGGCAACCTCAGGTAGCCACTGCAGGAGCAGTTGTTTTTTAACAGTCACAGGCCCAAACATGATGTGAAAAACACCTATCCAGATAAACAATACAAAAAATACCCATACATCCCATGATATACCCTTTATTCTAACCCTTGAAGGGATAGGTATAACAAACTCTCTAGGACTTACCACCATGCTCACGACCCCTAATAGTAAACTCTACTTTCATAGCATCATCCCATTCGGTATCAGACAAGACGCCCAATGTACCATTTGTCAATACATGACCAGACATGGCAAGAGCCTCAATACGATAAATGGGATCGGCAAATAATTCCTTTAAAAGAATCTCATATCCACCAAGAAGCGTTCTGTTGGGTAGCTGGGGTATCTTGTTCTTACCATACACATAAAGCATCAGATAATCTCTTATTCTTTCAAACACAACCCCATATCCCTTCTCCTGATACCATAATTTGGCTTTATACCCGTAAATAACATCTTCTATAGAGCGTAGAGGGTGAAGATAGAGCCTTGCTGTATACTTAATACCTTCTACAAGCTTATCGACAACATCATAATTCTCAGGAATATCACCAATAACCAAAACAGGCCTATCAACTACGTTAGTATCGTATTTGTCAATACTGGTAAGAAACAGCGAAGAATCGCTTCTGCGAAGAATCAAATTTATCTTATTGAGATACATCACATCTACGTCATCTTCTCCGTCTATATGAAGAAGCTTTTCCCAGGCAAAACGATAAAGTGCATACACAGGAGAGGGTAAGGAGCGTATACGTGGAACTTTGGCAGCCATTTGGTCAAATAATTTGCCTATATCATCTAAATTACTCTTTTTACCTTCTATAAACTCCCACATATCACCCATCATTTTCTCTACATCTTCGTATTTTCCAACTACATATAACAGATATTCCCCAGCCATTATCCGTCCAAATACATAAACATTTCTCAAAGGTGAAAATACCCCCATAGAAGTTAGGGGCACAGATATATCACCAAGTTTTCCCATAAGTGCACTAAAATACACAGACAAAGCACGGGTATGGAGATCTTTAGCGGAAACAGATAACGCAAAAAACGCAAGAGAGGGATCACTATTAATCATCGAATAGCGTCTATCAACGATAATACTTTTCATCATTCCACCCCCACCACTACTATGTCTTTAACAGGAGATGTACGCACAAGACGAAGAACCCTTTTAAAACCAATCAAATCCATCCGTGGCACAAGGGCAACAATATCAGATGGAAGCAATTTAGAACCCATAGGTGCGGTAATATCCATAAGCTTTAACAATCTTGCTGTCGGCCTATTAAAAGCAATAGCTAAACGACTATATAATTCATATTTAAAGTAATTCAATGTTGCCTTCTTCACCAATTGACCCGGCACAAAATCAATAGATGTGATGGAGAACAGATGATCCATGAAATCTTGTGCCTTCTTTTGCTCTCCAGGTGGAATAAGCAACCATGAGCCTAAGATAAAGGTATTACCAAGCCTCTCCAGAAAAACACCACTTTGGATAATATGGGGAACATGTATCTTGTCAGGAACCGTCGTCTGTCTTAGTATGTATTCAGGAGAAAAAGCATCCTTTAATCCCCATAGGTATAGAATATCCTCGGTCTTTCCAATGGTAACAAACCACAGCTTCATAACCAAAGCACCATACAATGCTTCCTCTTTGAGCTCAACCATGGGATCAGGTGTAGGAACAACAACCAAAGAAGATTCCTCATCATCTAATGAAATATCAGGTGTAGAAGATACAACGTATTTCCACGCTTCCCCAACAACTTTATCATCTAAATACCAATATAAAACTTTTCTCAGAAGCGGTAGCTGGAAAGGTACATCAACAGCATCCAAGGAATAGACCTTTTCCATCAGCATATGAAAGATATCTATTATCTCACCTTCACTATCACCAAGGACTACCGCCCTAAAAATACCCGGTAAGGACATAACCCTCACATTATGAGAAGCAAGACTATATGTCTCTCTCCAACTATTTGTGCCCATCTCTATGGCAAATCCATGAAGTCCATCAGACACATCCACAAACTTCTTATCGTATAAACCACCCAATCCACTCACCTCCACTATATAGACTTTACCACACAAACGATATCTTATCGTGAAAGTATCTCTTTTTCTCTATGGTACAATTGCCGTGGAGGTGCATACATATGGAAAGTAATTTTAGAATACCCCAACGCGAAAGGAAAACTTTTATCCTAAAAAAATACAGCATTTCACTGTGGTCACTTCTAATATTCATAATACTCATATATATGATATACAGCTCTTTTTACATAGTTCCAACAGGTTCACAGGCTGTATTGTTCCGATTTGGTAAGCTCATAGACATCAAAGATGCCGGTATTCATTTTAAAATACCTATCATAGATAGCATCCAGATAGTTTCAGTAGAAGAAATTAGAAGATATGAATTTGGATACCGCACTATTGATCCAGGACCACCGGCCAAATACAAAGATGTTCCCAACGAAAGTAAAATGTTAACATCGGATAACAAGATTGTTCATGTATACTGGGCAATGCAATATAAAGTCTCAGACCCCGCTAAATACGTTATTAACCTTCCCCAGGATACCAACAAACTCGAAAAACTTATCAGAGATACAGCAGAAAG
>CAZATH010000042.1:0-10368 GCA_964487995.1 uncultured bacterium | reverse complement strand
AGGTGCGCAGGTTACCGATATTGTTGTCCTTGTTGTTGCTGCAACTGAGGGGGTTAAGCTCCATACGATTGAGGCTGTAAACCATGCTAAAGCAGCAGGTGTCCCCATTGTTGTTGCCGTTAACAAGATAGATGTACCCGGTGCCAATCCCGATATTGTTAAACAGCAACTTTCCCAATATGATCTTCTTCCTGAAGAATGGGGTGGTACTACACCCTATGTTGAGGTATCTGCTTTAAAGAAGATAGGAATAGAAGATCTTTTGGAAACAATATTGCTTGTTGCAGATATAGAGCTTGAAGATAAACTCCTTGCCAACTACGATGCTCCGGCTAAGGGTTTTATCATAGAATCTAAGCTGGACAAGGGGCGTGGACCTGTTGCAACGGTGATTGTAAAAGATGGTACCCTTCGTAAAGGGGATGCTGTTGTTATTGAAACCGTTTATGGAAAAGTAAGAGCTATATTTGATGATAAGAGAAGACAGATTAAAGAGGTTACACCTGGACTACCAGGAGAGATTATGGGGCTTTCTGATGTTCCACCGGCCGGTGCAAAACTGAAAGTTGTTGAGAGTGAAAAGATTGCAAGGGAGCTTGCAGAGAAGGAAATAGAAAGGAGAAAGAAGCTTCAGCAAAAAGAGAAGCAGAAAGTTTTATCTCTAGAGGATTTATATATCAATCAGGGTAATAGGCAGATTCTCAATATCATTCTTAGGGCAGATACTGATGGTTCTCTGGAAGCAATAAAAGGTGCTCTGTTCAAGATGAAAAAACCGGAGGGTGTTGATATAGAGATTATCCATACAGGTATTGGTGCCATAACAGAAAACGATGTTATGCTTGCCGAGGCTTCTAAGGCCATTATTCTTGGCTTTAATGTTAGACCACCTGGTAAAGTTCAGAAACTTGCCCAGAGTAAGGGGATTATTGTGAAGACATATCGTATCATATATCAACTTCTTGAGGAAATGGAAGCAATGCTCAAAGGAATGTTACAACCCAAAGAAGTTGAGCGTGTTATAGGACATGCAGAAGTTAGAAAAACATTTAAGGTGCCAAAGGTTGGTACTGTTGCCGGTCTATATGTTACCGATGGTAAGATGTCGAGAAATGCACGTATCAGAGTTATTCGAGACGGAGTTATTGTTGCCGATACCAAGGTTGCCTCTCTTAAGCGTTTTAAAGATGATGTTAGGGAAGTGGCTGCAGGTTATGAATGTGGTATGGGACTAGAAAAATTTAACGATATAAAAGAGGGAGATATCTTTGAAGCTTATGTTATAGAAATGGTAAAGGAGGAATAAGATGGTTCTCATATGGTATGGCATTCTATCGGTAGATGCGATGACTCTTAAAGAAAAGAGGATGGTTATTCGCTCATTTAAAGATAGAGTTATGAACAAGTACCCAGTGGTTGTAGCCGAAACCACTCATCAAGACATTGTAAATAGAGCCGGTATTACCATTGCCATAGTTGGAACTGATAGGGGAGTAATGGAGGGTATATTATCAAAGTTAGAGGTAGAATGGTATAACGCAGGTGGAGGGGATATTATAGAAGACGAGGTATTTATCTGGAGAGAAAGAGGGTGATGATGTTGAGACCCCGAAGAATAGATAGGATGAAAGAGATTATAAAAAGTGAGATTGCAACAGCACTTGTCACCGGCAGTGATGAAAGCTTAAAGATGGTCAATATATTTGATGTCGAGGTCTCTAATGATTTAAAATATGCCAGAATTTATTACAGTGTTATAGGTGATTTAGATAAGCATGAGATACAAGAAAAGTTGGAACGTTTAGGTAAAAAACTGCAGGGTGAGATATCAAGAAAGCATCGTTTTCGTGTTACACCTCGCTTTATTTTTATTTTCAACGATTCCCTTGACCGTGGCTTTAAGGTTATAGAGTTACTAAAAAAGCTTTCTTCTAATGATAAGGGGGAAGACAATGATGAATAAGCAGGAGTTAAAACAGGAACTTTCACAAATAGAGGAGAAGATCAAGGTTGCCGATAGTGTAGCCATATTTGGGCATCTTGCCCCTGATGGTGATTGTGTTGGTTCTATACTTGGTGCCTACCTTAAATTAAAAAAACTAGGAAAAGATGTGGATGTATATTTACAGGATCCTGTGCCAGATGTGTATAAATATCTTCCGGCAAGTGATGAGATTAAACATGAGGTTTTAAATGGTAAAGCATACGATATTTTGTTAACTATTGATCTAACAGGAGAAAATAGAATGGGAGATGTGTGGTGGAAGGTCAAGGAAAATTCCCCTGGTGCACCTGTTCTGGTAATAGATCACCACGTTTCCAACGAACGATTTGGAGATATCAATGTTGTTGATACCGATGCCGCTGCAGCCGCTGAGATTATATTTTTCTTATTTGAAGATGTCATAGATGAAGATATAGCACAAGCACTACTAAATGGAATTATGACAGATAGTGGGTTTCTTGCATACGAGAGTGTTAAACCAAGAACTGTCAATGTTGTAAGGAAACTAAGAGGCTATGGTGCATCTATTGCCAAGGTGAGAAGACATCTTGATAAATGGCATAGATTTGGAAAAATTCATTTGTGGGGTATAGGTTTCTCAAGGGCAGAATCTATTGCCAGTGGACGTGGTGTAGTTTCCTATGTTACTCGGGAAGACATGAAGAAAACAGGCACATATGAGGAAGATATAGCAGGTTTGGTCTCAGCTCTTAGATCACCCGATGGAGTTTATGGTGTTGCCTTGTTGTCGGAAGCTTACGATGAAGGTAAAGATGAAGTTCGTATAAGTTTTAGAAGCAGAGCTCCGGTGGAGGTTCATGTGCTTGCAAGTGAGTTTGGAGGGGGTGGACATCCACGGGCTGCTGGTGCTCGTGTTAGGGGCGAGTCTATTTCCTCGGTATTTGAAAGGGTAAAGAAACGGCTTGCAGAGGAGTTGATGAAATATGACGTTTAGAGAAATTGTTTTGAATTTAGATGGTGATGTTTGTATTTCAGTATCTCCCCAATTTGAGGGAGATATTGTTGTTTATACAGCAGTTTATGCCTTGTCTAAAATGATAAAAGGAGATGTGAAGGTGTATTGGCCAGGTCATCTTCCCCCTGCTGCAGATAGAATCTTTCCGTTAGATATTGTGCCGACAATAGATAAGCATAATTGCTCGATTGTAATAGAGCCCGGTCGCGTTTTCTTGGATGGTAAGGTCTTTGAATATAAGTACTCACCAGCAGAGTTGCTTATTGATGGTACCGATGGAGAGGAAGATGTTTTAGCATCGTTATTTGTATCTCTATATGCGTCTACACGGGGCTTTGCCACTGATGATATATCAGATGAAATATTTGATTGGTTTGAAAGATTGCTAGAGAGTGGATTTCCACATTATAGGTATGTGGATCTTATATATGTGATTTCATCTGCTGATGTTTTTCGAGTATGGGGAGAAGTTTTGCAAAAAGCCAAGCTTAAAGATGATATGGTAGTGTCTGTATATGAGGGGCAAAAGAAACTTCTTCCACCAGAATGGTTTAAAGTTGCCTCTTATTTATCTAGATACACAGGAAAAGGTCGAGTGTATGTAAAGAAAAAAGAGGGATATGAATACTTTGATAGTAGCGGTGATCGTGGGTCGGTGAACTCTATATGATTAGCGGAATTTTACCCGTCATTAAGCCTGTTGGCTTTCGTTCTATGGAAGTTGTTGATATGGTTAAGCATAGGTTCAAGAAGATTTATGGAAGAAAAATAAAGATGGGACATACAGGCACACTCGATAGAATGGCAGGTGGTATGTTTCCCTTGTGTGTTGGTAGAGCTTGTAGGTTCACTTCCTTTTTTACAGCATGGGATAAAGAGTATGTTGCCCATATTATCTTGGGAAAATCAACTACCACCCATGATGTTGAGGGAGAAGTCATATACGTTCATAATGGAAAGTTGCCTGACAGAGACACTGTTATAGAGGCATTGACCTCTAACTTTGTTGGTGAGCTAATGCAGGTTCCACCTATCGTATCTGCTGTGAAGGTTAAGGGTAGAAGGGCACATGAGTATTATTACGATGAAGGCAAAAAAGATGGTGAGATTGATATACCACCGCGAAAAGTTTTTATATATGAGATGCAGATTCTTGGGTACAAAGTCGATGATAGATTAGCTCACCTCTTTATAAGAATTAGATGCTCGAAGGGAACTTATATCCGAGCTATTGCACGGGATTTGGGACGTATTTTAGAGACAGGGGCTTATCTTCATGGTTTGGTACGAACAACGACAGGCCCATTTAAACTTGATGATGGTATTACCATGTCTATGTTGCTTCAAAGTGACCATCCTATGGATTATTTGGTTCCTATAGAATATGGTCTTCGTTCGTATCCAGAAATTGTGCTTTCTGATCGTGATATCAATTATCTTCGTTCAGGTAAGGGTCTTGTGTTAGGAAGTAAGGATAGTATCAGTGCCATTTTTAGGGTTAAAAATAGCGATGGCATATTTATAGGTTTGGCTCAGATGGAGGAGGGGGTGTTAAAAGTCAAGTTATGGTTATAAGGTATTCTCTTCCAACATATAAGGTTAGGGGCGTAGTTATCGGCAGTTTTGATGGTTTACATAAGGGGCACATTTCTCTTTTAGGACTAGCAAGAAAATTTGGAGTGGATAGTGTTATAACGTTTTATCCTGTACCGAAGGCTGTTAAGGACAGGACCAAACATTTGACAGTGTTGTGGGAAAAGGTTGCAGGTTTTACAGGTATGGGGTTTGACAATATCTTTGTATTGAAATTTGATGATGTCCGAATAAGAAATATGACAGCAGAGGAGTTCCTTAGTAGATTAGAGCCTTATGTTGATATTATTGTTGTGGGGTTTAACTTTAGATTTGGTAGAGGTAGACTGGGTGATACTCAGCTTCTTAGTGAGTGGGGAAAGACCCATGGAAAAAAGATTATTATTATGGAACCTGAAATGGATGGGGATAAAATAATTTCCAGTAGTATGGTACGCTCTTTCATCAAAAATGGCAAACTATTAGAGGCTAAGAGTATGTTAGGTTATCCATTTTTTGCCTCAGGTCCAGTTGTGCGTGAAAGGGGAATAGGCACAAAGATAGGTTTTCCCACCATTAATATTGCTGTACCACATGATAAGATTATGCCTCCTTATGGTGTGTATAGTGGGCTTTTGGCTACCGATGAGGGTAAAGTAGTGTGGTCAGTTGCCAATTGGGGAGAGGCTCCAACATTTGGTAGAAAGGAACCTAGGTTGGAGGTACATATTCTTGATGAGGTTAGCAAGGAGATAAATCCCACTAAGGCACTGTTTGTCTTTCAAAGTTTTATTAGAAAGGAGCAAAAATTTAACACTCCCGATGAACTTAGTAAACAGATTGATGAAGATTTGAAAATGGCTATTAAGCTTTACGATCAAGAGTTTGTTCATGAATTCTACAGAGCGTTTTTGCCTTATACCATATGGCGAAGTATGTCTGTTATTCCTTTTGGATATGGTTAAGATGTATGGGGGAGGGGGAATGTATGGAACTTTGGAAAACCAAGAAGTTTGCCAAAAAGATTAATGCTATTAACAAGCTGAGATTTGAAATATGTCACAAAGCTATGGGGAGGAAGTCACGACTGGCTATATTGCTTCTTACTGATGATCCCTCTTCTCACGGGTACGCTCATATGCAGAAGAGGTCTTTTTCCAAAATGGAGGTGGATGTTTCTCTAGTTCACTATCCTAGGGATATTGATGCCGAAACCGTTTATGAAGATATCACAAAGTGGATAGAATGGGCAGATGGTGTGTTTCTTCATAGGCCACTCTATCCTCACCTTGATTATAGTCGTGTTCTGTCTATGATTCCACATACCAAAGATATTGAGGGGTTAAAAGAGACATCTATAGGAGGACTAGTTCTTAAGAGATATAATGTTATACCTGCTACACCATGGTCTGCTGCCATTATACCTATGCTTTATGGAGTCTCTCTACAGGGGAAAAAGGCTGTTGTTGTCGGACGTTCCCCCACAGTTGGTATGCCACTTTCTATCTTGCTTACCCATATGAATGCCACTGTTACCACGGTTCATTCTAAAACTCCTGATATCTCAGAGTATACTCAACTTGCCGATATTGTATTTGTTGCCGTTGGTAAACCTCGCTTTCTTAAAGGATCAATGATCAGAGATGGTGCATATGTGGTGGATATTGGTATTCACTATATAGATGATGAGATTGTGGGAGATGTAGATGTGTTTTCAATACAGGAGAAAGCACGGGCATATACCCCTGTTCCAGGTGGTGTGGGAACTTTAACCACAGCATTAATTGTTTCTTCTTTTCTTAGGTTACTGGAGAAAGGCTGGTGCAAAGTATAAGTGTATATACACACTGTAAAACAGTGGCACCGTTTTTGGCAGAAAGACAGGAAAGAGATTAATATTGTATGTTTAGATAGTTCTCTTCTTGATTATCCACTATTTGGAAAGGTTTTTGGCAGACATGAGTTTTTTGAGAGGGTTTTGAAGCATTTTAGTGGTATTCTGATATTGGTAGAGGATAATGGGTATTATGTTGTGTCGCGAGAATATATTGCTTATGTTCCCAAGTCGGTGGCACAAGATTTGCTACAAGCTTGTGAAAATAATCAAATTGATATACAATTATTGTTTGATACACTTGTAAAACGATTTATGAAGGAGGTGTAGAGAGTGAAAAGATATTTTCGCTTTACATCGGAATCTGTTACAGAGGGGCACCCCGATAAGGTGGCCGATCAGATTTCTGATGCCATTTTAGATGCTTACCTTGCCGGCGATCCAATGAGCCGTGTTGCTGCAGAGACAGCAGTTAATACTGGTACAGTTTACGTGTTTGGAGAGATTACATCAGAGGCAAATCCAGATCTAGATGAGATTATACGTAATGTAATTCGCAATATCGGTTATACCAAGGCAGAATACGGTTTTGCAGCAGATTCTGTAGGTATTATCTTTGGACTAAAACGCCAGTCTCCCGATATTGCGATGGGGGTAAACAAATCTCTAGAGGCAAAAGTAGGTGAAGCGGAAACGGAGGAAGAGGTTATAGGTGCGGGAGACCAGGGCATGATGATAGGATATGCTGTTGCCGAGACAGATGTATATATGCCTCTTCCCATATATCTTGCCCATAAATTGGTTAAGAGGCTTGCCGATGTTCGTAAGCGGGGAGATCTACCATTTCTCAGGCCTGATGGTAAGAGTCAAGTTACCGTTGAATATGAGCTTGATCTAGAAACTGGAATTAGAAAGCCAATTAAGATTACCGATGTTGTTGTCTCCACACAACATGATGATATGGATATGGAAGAATTACGTGAAAAAGTACTTGAACATGTTATATTGCCGGTTCTTCCTGAAAATCTTTTGCCATCTAAATATGTTATTAATGTGCCGGAGGATGATCCAGCAATGGATAGTGATACTCTCAGGATATTTATTAATCCTACCGGTAGGTTTGTTATTGGTGGTCCAAAGGGTGATGCGGGACTGACAGGTAGAAAGATTATGGTAGATACTTATGGTTCCATGGCCAGCCATGGTGGAGGAGCATTTAGTGGTAAAGATCCTACTAAGGTGGATCGTTCTGCTGCTTATATGGCAAGGTATATTGCCAAGAATATTGTTGCATCTGGACTTGCATACGAGGCAACCGTTCAAATTGCTTATGCCATTGGCGTAGCGGAACCTGTATCATTGATGATTGATACCCATGGCACAGGCAAAGTGCCGGAAATTGAGATTGCTAAATGGTTTGAAGAAAATGTAGATATGACACCTGGTGGGATTATCAAGCGATTTGATCTCCGTAGACCTATTTATTTACAAACTGCAGCATATGGACATTTTGGTAGAGAAGGTTTCCCATGGGAGGCCACTGACCTTGTAGATGAGCTCAGAGAACACTTTGGAATATAAAATATACAACATTGCCGTTGATGTGCCCTTGATAGGAGAGCGGGCTGTTTTTATTTACCGCTCTCCTGTTTTGTTAGATATAGGCGATTTGGTTGCTGTTCCTGTCGGCAAAGGAGATGCTCCCCGGGGAGGTATCGTTGTTGGGCAAAGACTAGATGACTTACAGGATTTGAAGGAGATTAGTGGTGTATTGACTAGGGGACTTTTTCCCAGATGGTACGTTGAATTTGTAATGGAAATTTCTGAAAAATTGGTTGTTCCACCGTTTAATGTCTTTTCTATTTCCTATAATAAGAAACTGCTGGATGTTTCTTATATTCGTATTCTTGTTTATACCGGTAGTAAATGTAGTATTACCAGGAGTCCTTATTTGAATGAGCTTATTGAGGAGATTTCCCAAAATGGCTTTTTATTATGGGTTGATGTTAAAAAGAAGTATGGTTCAAAAGCTGGTAAATTGTGGAAAAGACTTAAAGAGCTTGGATGTGGGGTTGAGGAACTTGCATATCCTCGCTACGATGCTTACAAAGCAAGTGCTCCTTGGATATCTTGTGGAGATAAAGAATATCCGTTAACCACGGCTTTAGTATCGTGGGGTAGAAAAAAGCTTAGAAAACTCATAGAAAACGGAATATGCAAAATAGTATATTTTCCACCCTCTGTATCCTTGCCTTCTAGAGATAAACAGTTGGTAGTGGCTAAAGGAGGGATTGATAGCCTCGTAGAGATATTGAAAGGACAAGTGGGAAAAACACTTGTTCTTGTTAGAAACCGTAATATAGCCGTAGGATTGGCAAAAAAACTGGTAAGAAGTGGTATTTCTCGTGTCATATCTCCCTCCTTGTCTACCAGTGAAATTCTTACCATGATTGTTTCTGACACCGATGGCATATTTGTCTTACCTCCTGGATATCTATTTAAACCGTGGAATATGTTATCTACAGTGGTAATGTACGATATCGATGATGTAAAAATTCCACTAAGAGATGGAGGAATGTTGTGGTTACCTGGTGTAGCTTTAATACTGAAAAAATATGTTCCCAATGTGGTGTATGTTTCTCCTTTTCCATTGGTAGGAGTTGCCAACATTGCAGATGAGGTTAGAGATCAAAGTAATGTGGAAAACCTACAAATTATTCTACATGACGAGGAAGCGGTTTTAGGTACATCAACGATAGAAGCTATGAAGCAAATAGTTGAAAGAGGAGGAAGGGTTCTTATATATGCTGGGAGGTTGGGCTATAAGACTGCTGTATTGTGTAGAAATTGTGGATATGTCCAACGATGTCCCCGTTGTGGTATGACTATGGTTTTTCATATTAAGGAGAATCATATGATTTGCCATCGCTGTGGAGAAACAGAAAAGCCAATGGATGTATGCCCCCAGTGTGGTTCCCGGGATATTGTAATGGTAGGTACGGGCATTGAGCTTTTAGAGGAGATACTGGAAAAATATTTTAGCGATCAGTTGGTGGTAATTAGTTCTTCTAGTAGAAAAAAACCTCTTAAAGGAAAGAGTGTTATTTTGTCTACCTTCCGTTTCTATAGATATTTTTATGAATACCCTTTCGATATGGTTTATATTCCAGATATAGATTTTATGTGGTCGTTTCCCGTGTATACGGTATGGGAAGATACAATGCGTATGCTTCATAGGTTTTTGTTGGTAGGCAAAGAAGTTATAGTTTCTACCAGAATTCCGGAAATATGGAAGCAGCGTATTAATGAGAGTTTCACTTCTTTTGTTGCGAGGGAAATAGGTGAAAGAAAACTCCTGTCGTTTCCACCTTATAGCCCCATTATGCACTTGGAATATGGTCATGAAAGTTATGAAGAGATTGAGAAAAGAGTATTTAATTACTATGAATTTTTAACGTCTCTACAAGTCGGTGATGTTTGGAGACCAGAATTTATCGGAAAATTTTCCGATGGACTTTATAGATGGGCTATTAAAATTTCAGTGGAATCAGTTATTAATGATAAATTGCGACAGTTTATCGAGAAAACCCATCCCCTTAGGTATTTTCTTTTACCTTTATAGCTCTTGTTTTATAGTTTTTCTAGAGTATGGTATAATCTTTTGAGTAAAGTTTATAGCTATAAACAAAGGAGGTGCCACAGGTGAAGACCTTGCAAAAACTACGGGTGGCTCTGGTAGGTAATCCCAATGTAGGTAAATCCGCACTATTTAATGTTCTCACAGGGATTTATCAGCATACAGCCAATTGGCCAGGCAAAACTGTTGAGAGGAAAGAGGGATTTTTTGATATAGAGGATATTCATGTAGAGATCATTGATTTACCAGGTATATATTCTCTTATGGTGACATCTCCCGAGGAAGAGGTTACCAGAGATTTCTTGCTCAGCGGTGACATTGATGTTGTTGTCAATGTTGTAGAT
>CAZATH010000041.1:0-10516 GCA_964487995.1 uncultured bacterium | reverse complement strand
AAATAAATGTTATATAGATATTACCACATTAGGGGCATAGGGAAAATCTGTGATACCACAGACACGAACTACACGATGGTGTATTACCCCAACAGTCAGACCAAGTGGTAGGCATCAATTCACATCTTCCCTTGAGATCACACGTTGCACAATCAGGTACCTGATATGTATTAACCTTGAATCTAAACAACCTATACTCGGGCTTATTCCATATATCATAAAGGCTTTCTTTCATAATATTGCCAAATGAGTATCTCTGTACTTGCACCGGCTCACCAAATATCCACTCTGTATATGAGTGAGCCAGCCTATAGCAAGGCAGTATCTCACCATCCCAGCCTATCACCGTAGCCTTGTCAAGGGCAAATGGACAATACCTTTCAGATTTAATAGCAAACTCAGGTATCTCCACCTTCACACCATATCTTACTCCCCAAAGATACAATTTATCTTTAAGTTTCTGTGCATCCTCTGGAAGAAGTGGATATATTGGATCATCTTTCACACTTTCTGCAAATGGTATAACATTTGAAAGAATCAAACCTGATACACCAAATTCCCCTGCTTTTTTGATCTCTTCTTCTACAAGGTCGAAATTTTCCTTCATAATAACCATTTCCCAGAGAAGCCGTGGAAACATCTTTGAACGTTTTCTCCTATACTCCAGTATCCTTCTTGTAGCATCAAACACCGTAGAAAGGGAAATACCCCTGATATCGGCAAATACATCTTCATTAGGGCTATCCACCGATATGATGATCTCTCCAATATCGAGATCTACAAGAAACTTTGCCAGATCATCGTCTATCATCGTGCCGTTGGTAGTAATCTTTATATAATATCCTCTTTTTGCCAAACGTTCAATCCATTCTCTAAATCGATGGTGAAATGTCGGCTCTCCAATGCCCCCTACAACAACCGTGCGAAGTTCGGGGAATGCCTTTAAGTCTTCCATTAGCTTGTCAAACACTTCATCTGACATATTGCCCAGTTCATCTTTCCATGTCTGGCGATAGCACATCTTACAGTTTAGATTACAAGTGTTATTAAACTCTATGTATATCTTTTTCATGTCGGGTTTGTCGGTGATAACTAACTTCTCTCCACGAAAGTCAACCACAAATTCCACAGAAGATACCTCCTTAATTTTCACTTTTTAATATTATAAGATAAACACCTATTATAAAGTAGAAATATATCAATTGTTCATTCCTATAAACTCCAAATTGCATTGTCAAAATCTCACTTTTCAGCAAATCCCGTAAAAATCTTTTGGCATTTTCCCATGTGTTTCCAAAAAACTCATATTGTATCAATATCGTCATTTTATTGCTAATATTGTGGTATTCTTTAAATAGAAACACTAAATCAAAGTGGGAGGTGAGCAAGATGGGAAAGATTATAGGTATAGATCTGGGAACTTCTAACTCGGCAGCAGCTGTAGTGCTCGGTGGAAGGCCAACAATTATACCTTCTGCCGAAGGTTCAACAATGTATGGTAAAACAGTGCCCTCAGTAGTGGCATTTACCAAAGATGGACAGGTACTTGTAGGAGAACCAGCAAGAAGACAGGCAACCATGAACCCTGAGGGTACCGTAACAGGTGTCAAAAGGCTCATGGGAACTCGTAAGAAAATAAAGATATTTGACAAAGAGTACACTCCAGAGCAGATATCAGCTTTTATACTACAAAAGATTAAGAAGGATGCAGAGGCATTTCTTGGAGAACCTGTAGAAAAAGCCATCATCACCGTACCGGCATACTTCAACGATGCCCAAAGGCAGGCAACGAAAAATGCCGGTAAAATAGCTGGTCTCGAGGTAGTAAGGCTACTCAACGAGCCTACAGCGGCGGCACTTGCCTATGGTATAGACAAAGAGGGAGATGATCTAAACATACTGGTATTTGACTTTGGTGGTGGTACCCTTGACGTTACCATCATGAACTTTGGTGGTGGAGTATTCCAAGTATTATCTACAGCAGGAGACACCAAACTCGGTGGTAGAGACATGGATAGGACTCTGCTGGAATATGTCCTTTCAGAATTTGAATCTCAACATGGTATAGATCTCAGACAAGATCACATGGCAATGGTAAGGTTAAGAGAGGCTGTAGAAAAGGCAAAGATTGAACTATCTTCTACCCTTACAACCGATATATCTCTACCATTTATTGCCATGAAAGATGGACAACCAGTTCACCTACAGATGACACTTACCCGTGCAAAGCTGGAAAGCTTGGTATCACCCATTGTTGAAAGAACAAGGGGTCCAATTGATCAAGCACTGAAAGATGCCGGTTTAACCAAGGGGGATATTCATAAGATCATACTGATAGGTGGTCCAACGCGTATGCCCATTGTTCAGAAATTTGTTGAAGATTACTTTGGTAAATCCATTGAAAGAGGCGTTGACCCAATGGAAGCTGTTGCCATTGGTGCCGCTTTACAGGCTGGTATCGTAGAAGGTAGTGTGGAAAAGGATATTGTGCTGGTAGATGTCACACCACTCTCTCTCGGTGTAGAAACATATGGTGGTATTGTCCACGTGCTAATACCCAGAAATACCCCTATACCCGTTAAGAAGAGTGAGATTTTCACAACGGTTAGCGATAATCAAACACAGGTAGAGGTCCATGTGGTTCAGGGCGAGAGAAAGTTTGCCAAAGATAACTTATCACTGGGAAGGTTTATACTGGACGGTATTCCACCGGCACCAAGGGGAGTGCCAAAGATTGAGGTAACATTTGAGATAGATGAAAATGGCATACTAAAGGTCACAGCAAAGGATACGGCAACCGGTAAGAGTCAGCATATCACTATTACAGGTTCAAAGAATCTATCTGACGAAGAGATTGAGCGAATGAAGAAGATGGCGGAAGAATTTGCAGAGGAGGACAGAAAGAGAGCAGAGCATGTGCAAACATTAAACAGAGCTGATCAAACAGTATATGAAACACGTAAGATTTTGAAAGAATATGGCGATAAAGTGCCGGCAGATATCAAGAGCAAAATAGAGAGTCTCACCAATGAACTTGAGGAACTTGTAAAACAGCAGGCTGAAACAGATAAACTTAAGGCAAAGATGGAAGAGTTATCGGAAGAACTCAAGAAAATTGGAGAGTCTATATACGGTGGTGGAACACCAGGTAACGGTCCCTTTGGTGGCACCGGTGGTACATCTGGTGGCCCATCTACTGGTCCTTCTGATGATGAAAACGATACCATAGACGGCACACCAAATTTCTAAAAAACCTTACCAATAAAGGGAGATGGGGAACCCCCATCTCCCTTTTACTTTATAGGCTGAATATAGAGAATATTGTAAAGAAGTTTTACGCTCCTTTTCTTACCATCTTTCTGGACAACAACCATATTTTTCTTGTCAGGTAAATCCATCAAAACACCGTCCTTTATAATAAAACCTGGATACCATACAATCTTAGTTCTCTCAAGTTTATATACCTTATAAAAAATTCCTTCTTGTGTAAATAACAAATCCTCCACAAAATTTTTTAAAAACGGACTTTGTGTATACTCAGAAAGAACATCACTATAGGGTATATGACTCTTTTTAGAGAACACTTCTATATTGCCACACGGACGTTTACGAACAAATTGAAGATTATTAGGAATAGATTGATCAAGAGAGCGGGGATAAACAATATAAAACCATGAAGATGGTATATTTTTCTCCACGGCACAGTATCCTTTTACATTATCAAACATATGGATAAGTTTATCTACCGGGTAGGAATCCGTCTCCCACCTGTTTCTATTGAAGAATGCCACTAAAGCTTCTTGGTTTTGCACCATATTATGGATCTGCACTAAATATATATATTTATCTGTTAGTTTGGCCACCCCAGTAGCTGTATGAATACACGGTATATCAAACAAGCCAAATCTCACAATATCTCCAAACGATTTTCCATAAAACAAACGATAAACAGTGGTAGAAGAAGTTCCTACTTTTTCTAAATAGGAAATATCCTTATCGTATACAGCATTTAAATGACTATACACCTTTTTCAATATCTCATCATCATAGATTTCCACTTTAACAGGACTTGGCGACAGTGTATACATAAGTTTATACTGTTTCCCGTCGTATATGTATACCTTAGAAGCACAGAGATATGCAACTTTGCCACAATAAGGAAAAACATACTTAGGCACACACGCATTAGGCAACTTACTCTTGAGTAGCAGATAGATACCAGAAGAGAATTTATACTCTGGATCAATAAAGTCATCAATGTAGGCAAACACCTTACCACCTGAAACATAAACTCCTAAGAGAGCTTGGGGTTTTACAGTTAGAAGAGATTTCCCATAGGAGACTTTACCCTTAGAAGATAGGGTTATAGGTAATATCTGAAGACCATCTTTATTTTCTAAGATCCCAACGAACTGAATCTTGCCTCCATAAATGCTTGAGATATACAGTGCTCCAGACACCACCAACAAAGATAACGTGATAATAATAATCAATATTTTACGCATGAAACATACCTCCTTTCACATGTTTTTCCCTAACACAACATGGGGATAAATAAGGGTGATTCAGAAAGAACAGGTAGAGTTTTAATAAATAGCCTGAACTTTTTACTAATCAAATAGATAGAACTGTGTTTCTTAAAATACAACAGGTAATGTTTCGAGTATCCATAGAAAGGAGACGACACAGAAACATAACTATAACGGGTATTTTGAGAGTGTGGTAAATCATCAGATGTTAAAATCCTAAGCCAATCACCGGCGGAAAGTGGTA
Source organism: uncultured bacterium (assembly GCA_964487995.1). Classification (GTDB taxonomy): domain Bacteria; phylum Coprothermobacterota; class Coprothermobacteria; order Coprothermobacterales; family JAADFF01; genus JAADFF01. The sequence continues at coordinate 5,743 of CAZATH010000041.1, read as the reverse complement.
TTTCAAAGAGAGAGTGTATACGATAGGAAAGCAGCAACGAAACATCAGAATTATCTCTGTATATACCGTGAAGAACGATATTTTCTAAACAAGAGCCTTTTAAAGTTACTGTAAGATATGCCCTTTCCATATAAGGACGCATTAAAAGTGTAAGAATAGAGTGCCACATGTGTATATCAAGATTAAGCATAGAGGCAGCTTTGAGTAGCGGAAGTTTTTTAACATCAACAGGAGAGGCTGTATACGATAACACAACATCAACATACAACACATCTTCTACCCTATTTTTAGCCCCAATATGCCATGACAATTGGTCAATATGGCCAAACTCAGAACGCCACAAGAGATAAGAAGAAACAGCACTATCAACAAGATAATTGGTATAATCAGTAGTAAAAGTTAGCATAGACAACAATATAGCCATCACAATTAATATTGGCATTACTCTTTTCACTTTTCTCACCTCCTTTCCTAATATATTTGTAAACTAATATTACAAAAGTATTATATAACGACCTATATAATTAACCCACTATCTCTGGTATCAATAACATAAGAGTAGTTTTTGAATTACAATGATAAAGGAGGTGATATCACTTGAAAAACTACTACGAGATACTTGGAGTGCCAGAAAACGCTTCACAAGAGGAGATAAGAAAGAAATATAGGGAGCTTGTAAGAAAATACCATCCTGATATCAATAAAAACAATCCTGAAGCTGCTAAGAAGATGGCTGAGATCAATGAGGCATACCAGGTTTTATCTGATCCCAAAAAGCGGGCACAGTATGATGCAATGAGAAGAGGCGGGTTTGCAGGCACCGGCGGATCATATAGTGGTAATTTTGAGGATATATTCGGGGGTGGATTTGAAGATATATCTCAGATATTCGGTGACCTTTTTGGTTCTATATTCGGTGGTGTTCCACATACAGGACATCATCGAAAGAGAATGCATGGCAGAAACGTTAAGGTAAATGTAGAAATACCACTAAAGATGGCAATAGAAGGCGGTAAAACAACGGTTACTGTGAGAAGACCTACAGTGTGTAAGGCCTGTGGTGGCACAGGTGCCAAAGATCCAAGTAAGGTTAAAACGTGTCCTACATGTGGTGGCACTGGATATGTTAGAAAAACCCAGACAATGGGCTTTATGACTTTCTCCACAACTGTGCCATGTCCCACATGCCACGGAAAAGGCAAAATTATAGAGGAACCCTGTCCTGTGTGTCATGGAAGGGGTACCACTGACACCATAGAAGATATAGAAATACACATACCACCTGGTGTTAGAACTGGTGATGTAATAACAATTAGAGGCAAGGGAGAAGAGATACCAGGTGGCACACCGGGAGATCTGCTTGTAGAGATCTCTGTAGACAACGGACCCTTTGAAATACATGGTGATGATATTATTATCTATCACTACGTACCATATCCTATAATGATATTAGGAGGCAATTCTGAAATAAAGACACCAACAGGAGAGAAAAAGGAACTTAAGATAGCATCAGGTTCACAGGCAGGAGATGTTATCACCATAAAAGGTGAAGGATATCCAAGTAGATATGGCAGACGTGGAGATCTCAAAGTGGTGCTTATACCTAAACTCCCGACTAAAGTATCTGGAAAAGAAAAAGAACTTCTTGAGGAAATAAAGAAACTGTATCAAGGCAAGCCGGGAGGTGAGTCCTCTTCGTCAGGGGGCTTTCTCGGAGGCCTCTTCAGAAGAAGGAAATAAATGGAAGAATGGCTAAGTGTTAGAGAGGCAACCTCTCATCTAAGTAAAGTGCTACAGAAAGCACAGAGCATCGACGAGTTAGAAGCTCTTATGGTTGATGTTATACCTAAATTTGTTTCATTAGATGGTCTGGCAACCATTAGACACATTAGACATATAGGAAAGCTCTTTGTCTCCCACACATACGGCATATATAACAACCTACTCCACAGTTATACAGACGACGACAAAGGGCTGTCTGGTTATATCATTAGGCGTAAAACTCCACTGTTTATTAACAGAGGAAGTGACATACCACCTACTGTCAATCCCATTGGCACTTATAAAGAGGGAGAATACTATGCAATGTTTCCTCTCCTGGACAGCACAGGAGAAGTAATGCTTATTGTTGCGGCAATTAAAGTGAATACCTCATTTGCCACAAAAGATATAACGACGTTGAGGTCAATGGTTATTCAATCGGGCATTATATACGAAAAGATATACCTAAAAACACGTATGCAGCGGTTTAAAGATGCCTCAGAGCTCATTGTAGAGTTTACAGAAAAGCATTTAAAAGAACCTGCCTACAATATTCTGACACTGGCCAACGACACCTTACAACTGTTTAGCAAGACCATTAAGGGTGCAGAGGCAGGCTCTATACTGATGAAAACCCCTGAAGGTTTTAGGTTTATTGGCTCTATTGGATATAAAGGCGATCTACTCAACAAACCACCCATCCCCATAGAACACCAGCAGATGTGGTATGGACTTCCCAAAGATATGTGGCAAAAAGGTGTGCCAAGAATAATAGGAAAAGAGGAAATACAGAAGAGAGATAGTGTAGAATACGATGCCGAAGAGAGAAGAACCATAGCAGATGCCCAGGTAACACTGGGAATACCCATTGTAGTGGAGAACGAGGTAAAATACTTCCTAAATTTAGACAACTTCACATCACCAGCGGCATTTGATGATGTAGATATTGATATAGCCAAGCTAATAGGAAGTATATTTGCCACTTTATCGGATATTGGCAGAAAATATATGGAAGATAATACCTACAAAGCACTGATACATAAACTATCAGTTCCCCACTTCGCCGGTAGCAAGGAGTTATCGAGGAAAACCATCATTATGAACTTTGTAAGGTTAGTAGTAGACAATCTCATGGTGCTAAAACCCGACTATATACTCGCTATGCACGAACCAATGCAGCAAACATGGGACATACTTTATCCCGAAAAGCCTACCTCAGATGAAGCACTAAACATTATAGGCTCTATTGACACAGATAAGGAAAGTGGAGAAACATACATACCTTATGAGGGCTGGTATATATCTTGGACCACCCAAAAACTCAGCACAGGTAATATCAGGGTAGCAGTTCTGAAAAAGAACTTTTTACCACATGGCTCGTGGTGGAAAGACACGCTTACATTGATTGTGAGTTATTTTACATCATTTGTAAGAATATTATCGTATACCAAAGATATAAGAGAACTTGTATACAATACGGCATTTCGTATTGGCAAGCTTCTTGAAGAGATATCACTTGAACCACCAGGGCACATGGATTTTATGAAAGATATAGGGCCCAAATTTGCCAAGAAGATATTATCTGAAGTACCCGATGATTTCATACTGGGACTATACCTACACGATATCGGTAAACTCCTACTAACAGGTAAAGAGCGGATATCAGACGACACCAACAAACACGTGGTATTGGGAAGTAAGCTCATAGAATCAGTAAAGCTTGATCATCTCACATATCTTTACAACATGGTGAAATACCATCACGAGAAGGCAATGGGAGGAGGTCCATTTGGACTGAAGGGCAGCAATATACCAAGGGAGGCAGAAATCGTCGGTATGCTATGTCACTTTCACCATCTCATAGCTAAGGGAATGGACATCATAGAGGCACTTCGTGTAATACACTCATATGCCCCTTCCCACTATACCCTTATGACGGCAAATACTTTAAAAGACGTGGTAGGTGAAAACAGTGGAAATTAGAAAATTTGGTATGGCACTGAGTAAGCTGATGTCTGAAAGCAGAAATATTCGTTCTATATCTGATGCAGAGGAACGTATTCTACATCATCTGTGGAACACCAGCGACCTACCACAAAATGTTTTATATCTTCTGAGAAACATACCTACCGTAGGTGCATATGTTGTTAGCAAACACATAGGCAACGGCACATTTACAGACTTTATGATACCCTCGTCTCTAGATGTTATCAAAAAGACTCAACAAGGCAACATCACCCGTATACCTGAAGAATTTCCCAATATCCCACCTTTCAAAGAACATCGCTACTATACACTATTTCCTATCATATCCGACAATTTCACACTGTATATCCTGATGATAGAATCTCCAAAACCATTGAGCAAATTATATATCAACTTTACCGAAGAATATCTATCACAAGCCAAGCGTGTACTTGAAAGAACAACATTCTCTTATGTAATCAACATATCAAAAAACGCATATACCTCAGTTAGCAATTTGTTAGTGGAAAAAAATCAACACAACCGGTTCATGGAACATATACTGAAAATCTTCATATCGGAAAATATACCCATAGCCATATCCATTTATGGCAGAGACAAAGACAAACTAAATGGCAAAGCCATGATAAAAAATCAACATGTATCCTTTAGTGTTTTACCCACCAATATGCTACTTAGCTACCTTATGAAATTTGAAAAACGTGGCATATCACTAATAAAACGCTGGGATATACCATCTGATGTCTTATCTATGCTTACAAACACAGTGGAAGATAAAGTCCTTAAAGCTTACCTAAGCAATGTATCATATGGCCTAATAGGAGGTATAGCGTCTCAGAACAACGAGCATTTTATCATGGGCATATTTACCACAAAGCCCACCGTGCCATTTACGGAAACCGATGCCAGGACACTGAAAAACAGCCTTTCCATTCTCAAAATGGCAATTAAGAGAGAGGAATTTGCACAGATAGCAGATAGGGAAAGAACATTCTTAGAGGGTATCAGTGGCATATTTAAACAGATGATACAGCAAAGTGGAGAGGAATCTTATATGTGGAAAGCTATAACACGTATTGTCCGGCACTTTAAAGATATCAAAGGTTTATACGTGATTACCAAAGGTGTAACTATACCACTTGTAGAAAATAAAAGCATTCCAAACGTAGAAGACCTGTTGTATCGGCTTAATAAAGCATATACGGTAAGGATCAATAATCTTATGGCAACCAAGATAAACATACCCGATATGACCATTGTTGTTATACACCAAGGGGAAATCACACCACTCGAAAGAGAGGCTATAAAGTCGCTCTTTAGAAATGTTAGCACTGTTAAAGATTATATTTCTGACAGTGAACTCTACACAGCAACTATACGCAGACTTTCAATGCTACTTCCCACAGCTATGGAAGAATTGGGAATAGAACCCAAGGGGCATACCCAGGCAATGCTGAACCTAGCATCTCTACTTAAAGATAAGATAGAGATAGATTATCTATATCTACGTATGGCAATAGTATTTCACGATATCGGAAAACTATATATTGACCCTGATATCTTATTAACAAGAGAACCACTTACCCAAGAGCAGTGGAAAGTCATTAAAGAACATCCTATCTACAGCCAAGAGTTTCTATCAGCCTTTAAAACCATACCTACCGATGTGATCAATGCCGTGCTATATCATCACGAAAACTTTGACGGAAGTGGGTATCCCTACGGACTAATGAGAGAAGAGATTCCAATACTAGCGCGCATTATACGTGTGCTTGATACATTTACGGTAATGACGAGACCAAGAGTATACAAAGAAGCTACCAGTGTAAAAGAAGCTATTAAACACTTACAAGAGTATAGTGGTGTATACTACGATCCAAATATCGTGGAGATATTAAAACAAATTGTAGAAAAGTAAACTACATTTGCCGGCGATATTTTCTGACAATATCCGCCCAATTCATAGCAGCATCTGCCTTTCTAACACCTAGCCGGT
>CAZATH010000040.1:0-10586 GCA_964487995.1 uncultured bacterium | reverse complement strand
AGTACCTATGGTTTAATGCTATTTATTCTTGTGATGAACTTTGCACTTATATATGATTATATAGACGTGTACCGAAAGGCGATGGTTCAACAGAAAGAGATGAGCCATTTGCGAGATATATCTATAAAGGATCCATTAACAGGAGCTTATAATAGAAAGCATCTCAAAGATGTGCTTAAGTCATTAGCAGGCGATGTTTGTTTTCTTATGTTAGATATAGACCATTTCAAGAAAGTTAACGATACCTATGGACACGATGTTGGTGACAAGGTGCTTAAACATACGGTAGGTGTCATTGGTATGCAGATTCGTTCCCACGATGTGATTGTGCGTTATGGTGGTGAGGAATTTTTAATTATTCTTACGTCTTGTGATACGGCAACAGGCAAATTGGTTGCAGAACGGATTAGAAAAGCTGTTAAGAACAGTGTTATTATTACTAGAGGACATGAGATACGTATAACGGTATCTGTAGGGGTATGTTGTGTTGAGGTGAGAGATGATATGTCGGAAGATGATATATGGACGTATATCATTAAGGCAGACGAATATCTTTATATTTCTAAACGTTCTGGTAGAAATAAAGTTGTGGCGGGAGATTGTCCCGCCACATAGTTTCTATTATGGATAAATGATCTTAACTGTTTTGCTTTCTGGTACCCACTGAACCCGTGCTCCAAAGGTTTCTGCAATGAATCTTGCAGGCACAAGGCTTCTACCACCGATTACTGGTAATTTTCTACCAAGGTTTATGGTTTTTTGGTTTACGATAGCATATGGTTTATCTAAGTAGAGTGTAAGTGTAGTTTCACCCAATTTAAGCACGATTTTTTTCTCCATTCCATACCATCCCAGTTCTATACCCATTGCTTCAGCAAGGAATCTGACGGGAATATATGTGGTTCCATTTAGTATTACAGCCGGTGTTTCCAGCAAATATTTTTTTCCGTTGACATATCCTATACTTTGGCCTGTGGAGAATGAGATAACTGTTGATGTAGGGTAGGAAACTACACTACATCTTTCATACGTGTTACCTGCTTGATCGCGGGCAAATAGGTATATCTCGTTAATACCTTTGAATAAATATAGGTTGAAGGAGAATTTTCCCTCTTTATCAATGTCAGGTTGATAATATGCTTCCCTTAAATTACCTGCTTTAACTCTGATAAGCACATATGCACCCGGTTCGGTCATACCAGTGACCTTGAATGGCAGTTGGTTTATAATGCCTTTTTGAGGTACATTCCATATTGTGTAAGGTGGTGTTGTGTCAATGGTTGCCGTGATAGAGGCTTTGGTGGAATTGTTTCCAAAGGTATCTTCTGCATAAAAATTAATGGTGAAGTTGCCATCACTGGGCAGTGTGATGGTTTTAAGATAGGATGTTCCCGGATTTGCCATAAAGCGATATATTTCTCTTCCATCTACTTCTGCCCATATACTCTTTAAATCTCTATCTGCTGGTGATACGATAAGTACTTGCACCTTTTTACCTGTAATGGCTATCTTTTTAACAATAGGGGGAGCAGTTGCACCTTTATCTTTGAAATATCCTGTCCATGTGGCTCGGTTATTATCTGGATTAATGTCTTTTGTCTTGGTACGTGCTACGACAGATGCATCTACACTTACAGAACCTTCTTCTTTGTTAATAATATCTATGTATAGGGATGCTGAGCTACCTGGAGCTAACTTTTCAATGCTCCATGTATTGCCTCTGACATTTCCGTCTGTTGCATCTATTATTTTATAGCTACCACCACTGATATTAAAGTTCACGGTGATATTTTGAGCTATTGTTGTGCCTTTATTTAATACAATGATAGGTAGTGGATACGACTTAGCTGTATCCAAATCGTCTTTTCCGTCGGGTAGCACAATAGATATATCGGATACGTTCTTAGGGGACATTGTGATAACCCTTTTAATGTTTGTAACATCTGATGATAAGGTGGTTTCAACGATAACTGGTTTTTCTTCGGACGGGGTAATTTTCCATATGCCAAAATATATTCCCGGCGATACATTTCCGAGGCTCCATACATTGTCTGAGTATTTTCCTGCACTAATAACTTGTTTTTCCAATATACCACCTGTGGGATTAAAGTGTAGTATAAGGTTTTTTTCTGGTGAAGGTCCTTTGACCATGATAAGTGTAGTGAAGTAAACATTATCTCCTGCTGTAAAAAGAGGGTTAATAGGGTAAGTATACATAATCGTATTGGGGGTTCTTTTTACATTGAATATTAGCGATGTCTCATTGTTGCCTATGTTGCTGTCAGAGGTGGGAGTTATTACTTTAACTGTTCCCTGATAGGTTCCTTCTCTCTGGGCGGTTATCTGGACAAGGCATTTGGCCGTTTGTCCCTTAATCATAGGACCTATGTTCCACGTATAACCTGCCATGGTTCCCTGGGAGCAGGAAGCCTTACCTGTTAGGTATATCCCAGCATCTGTTTGAAATGCTATTTTTACACCGGAGGTATTACCACCTCTATTGATAGCAATCAGTTCCACATATGGTTGAGTTCCCAGTGAGAAGTTGATAGTCTTTGGAGTTATGGTAGTAACGTCTATATCTGGTTCTTCTTCTACTCCTATGTATACCGTTTGTTGGGTTATGCTGTCATCATTTTCGTATATTCTAAATGTAATAGCATGGGCTCCTACATGTTTGCCCTTCAAGGTTAAAGTTAATTTGGCAGATTGTGAAGCTTCCATATTTCCAATAAACCAAATATACTTGTTTATATCAAATGCCCCCCAACTACTATCAGATTTGATTACTTCCACTCCCGTGATATCGGTGATGACATCAACATATACGTTGCCACTTTTGACTGAACTATTGTTCTTAACAGTGATTTCTATGTTGGTGGTTCCTTCTAATGCTATTACATTATCGGTAGTTTTTATGGAGAGGTTGAAAGATGAGGCATGTGTAGGGGTAATGGTTATGACGCTAATAACAATGGTAATAACCCACAATACAACAACCATCCTTTTGTTCATATTCTCACCTCCGATTGGTTTACCTATCTATTAATCGGAAGCTATATACGGCTTTGCAATGACTTCATTCCTAACGCTATTAAAGAAGGTATATATTGTCCAGAGGGGGCGATATCTTTGATATGATGAAATGCTCCTCCAGTATATATGATGGGCAGATTGCCAACGCAACTGTTGTATTTATCTATCCACAGTGCTTGCATGTAGCATATACCACTGTACAATGCCTCTTCTGTGGTTTTACCAATGAGGCTTCCTTTTTTGAATCCAAATGTTTTTATTACAGGTGCTTTTTGTGATAGAGCGCTGTGCATTGTATCTATACCCGGAGAGATGGCACCGCCTAAGAATGTGCCGTTGGAAACCACGTTTATTACAGTTGCTGTTCCAAGCATGACTATTAAGGCTGTATATATGCCTAGTAAGATGGCACCTTCTACGGCAAGTAGTCTGTCTATACCCACTGTTTGTGTGTATACCTCGGGGCTTATTTTAAATTTCCAAGGACTATTTCTTGTTATTAAAGTAGCATGTGGAAAATGTTTGAGCCATATATCAGTTGCATTGGAGTTTACGCTTGCTATTAAAATATTGTCACTATGGGGAATAGAGGGTATGTTTCCAGTTTTGACGGTGTATATTAGTGTAGGAGTGTCTGTATCTAAATTGTATACCTTGGTCAAGGTGTTGCCTATATCAACCCCTATCACCGTGCATCAACCACCTGGAATAATCTGATGAAATCGTTTTTTGATCTTATAAATTTAATGGTAACTTCTTTGTGTGCTAGCTCAGACAATATGATAGCTTTTACAGATTCCTGTCCTTGTAGATTGTAAAGTGATGGATTAACTACAACTGTTAACTCTGATAGTGTATCTCCCCAAATTATCGAAATGTCTTTAGAACCAAGTAATTTTTCTATCGCAGATTTATGACTAACTGCTATGTATGGAACGACATTGATAATAAGTTTGGTATATTTGCTATTTCCAATTACTTTAACGTTTGCCATAACATGATGTATATTGTTGATGCTGAGATATTGCAGGAGTTCTTTATTGGCTTTACATGTTAGGGCAATTTTATCCCCATGTCTGTCGGGTGTCCAGAGGTGTCTGAGAATACAACCTTCCCTTTCTGGATGCACTCCTATGTGGAATGTGTTAATACCGTATCGTTCTCTAAGAATTTTCTCTTCCTGAGCTTTATTGAGATCTTTAAGAGGTGCCAGAAATGGAGGATTAAAGTATATTCCACCTTTTCCCCACGAATCACTCTGGTTTGCACCTGTTATTATCACTGTATCGGGATAGTATTTTTCTATTGTTGCAAGCTTAATTTTTCGACTACACACATTACACGATATACCCCTTGTTGCCAAATTTCTTAAGGATTCTTCTCTATAAATGACATGGAGTTTTATTCCAAAACGTTGTGTTATGTCTTTGATACGCTTTCTAATTTCAGGATAGGTAAATTCTCCCCAGTCAATATGAACAGCCGTGATATCAGGTATAACCTCTTTGGTAAGCAGAAGTGCAAGTGTGCTATCCATACCACCGGAAAACGCAACAACAGCCTTGCGATTGGTAGTATAGTGCCTGATGATATTAAGCACTTGGTTTACCACAGGATCATTTGGTCCAGTTTTTGAGATAATTGATGAGATGTTCTGCGGTCTCTTCATCTTCTATCTGAAGGATAAGATTATATCCCTTTTTGGTTTTCCTAATAGATGATTTTACTGGTATATACTTCTTTGCGAGGTTTCTCAGCCTTTGCGTGGCATCGTCCTTCTTGCTTGTGCCGTTGCTTTGTTCTTTGCCTTGAGGAAATCTACCTTCTTGAAGATATTTAATGGTGTTAACCTCTTCTTCTAATGCCCTTGTGGATAATCCCTCCGATACCACTTTTTCTGCTAATGTTGCTTGCCAACTGGGATTTTTTATTTCTAAAATGAGTTTGATGTGACTAAGTGTTAACCGCTCAGGATAATTTTTTATAAGCTCTATTACCTCCTCTGGTAGTTTGAAGATTCGTAATATATTAGAGATGTGTGATTTACTCTTTCCCAAGAGGGCAGAAAGATCATCCAGTGACATGTTCATACTCTCTTTTATATTTTGTATAGCAGTAGCCAACTCCCACAGCGTAAGATCTTTTCTATCTATGTTTTCAATAATGGCAAGTGCCATTGCTTCTTGATCGGAGACATCTATAACAAAGGCTGGTGCAGATTGTTTGCCTAACTTCTTTAAGGCTCGATATCTCCTTTCTCCTGCTATAATCTCAAATTTATCGCCTTTTCTTCTAACCACAAGTGGTTGAAGAAGTCCGTGTTTTTCAATAGAGTTTGCAAGAAGTGTAATCTCCTCTTCGTCAAATACTTGTCTTGGCTGATATGGAGAGGGTTCAATATCATCTATGGGAATATTTCTGATATCTGTACTCGTGTCCATAATATTATTGAGGGAGAGTCCTAAACCTCTGCGTTTTTTCACATCATTTCACCTCCTGGAACATTTCCCTGCATCTTTGCTGAAGTTCTTCTGCCAGTTGGTATATTGCCATGGTTGCCTTTGATGTGGGTGCATATTCTATTAGGGTTTGTGTGTGTGATGGGGCTTCGGCTACTCTGACAGTTCGTGGTATAACCGTATTAAAGGCTTTATCGCCTAAGACCCTTTTTACCTCTTCGAGTACCTGCCTTGCAAGGATAGTGCGTGGATCCCACATATTGATGACAACACCTATCAGTTCCAAAAAGGGATTAAGACCATTTCGCAATGTTTCCATTAGTTTCCACATTTGGGACAATCCTTCCAGGGCAAGAAATTCTGCCTGAAGAGGTACAACTATGCCGTCTGATGCAATCAGAGAAGATAACATTAATGAGCTTACAGATGGTGGGGTATCAATGAGTATGTAATTAAAATGGGATTTAATTGATTTAATAATGTTTTTCATGTAGTGGAGATCTCCCATTCCCTCAATCTCAATATTGGCAAGAGCAAGATCTGGAGGAGCGGGTAATAGATGCATTGTTCCAAATGGCTTCTCTATAGGCAATATTGCATCTAAAGGTGATATTCCATCTAATACTACTTCGAGAAGAGTATTTTCTATATCTGTAGGACCGATAAGTGATGTTGTTGCATTACCCTGTGGGTCGGTATCTATTACCAATACTTTATTGCCTTTGCTAGTTAATGCCGCTGCTAAATTAACTGTTAGCGTTGTCTTGCCCACCCCACCTTTTTGGTTGGCAACCGATATAACTGCCACAATATTACCTCCTCAGACACCAATTTTTTATATTTTACCTGCCAAAACGCCTTTGCCTACGATTGTATTCGTCTAACACCTGTAGTAATATCGTATCACTCATATCTGGCCAATAGTTAGGTAAAAATATAAACTCGGCATATGCACTTTGCCACAATAGAAAGTTTGATATTCTCATTTCTCCACTGGTGCGGACAATTAAGTCCACATCGCTTAGTTGGGGATTGTATAGAAAATGTTCAATAAGTTCCATATTTATGGGTGTGCCACTTGGGATTTCTCCGTTGTATATTTTTTTTACAATTTTATTTACACTATCTAATATTTCTTGCCTGCCACCATAATTAATGGCCAGTGAGACAGTTAGTTTGGTGTTTCCTTTACTTTTGTTTACAAGCTCATCTAGTGCCTCAAGTACCTTTTGTGGAAGTGGTTCTCTTCGTCCTATATGAATAAATTTTACACCTTTTTCTATATATCTATTCATCTTCTTCTTTGCCATTTCGTAGGCAAGATTCATTAGATAATTGACTTCCTTTTCATCTCTTTTCCAATTCTCAGTAGAAAACAGGTAGAAGATAAGATGTTCTATTTTTTCAGGACTTCTTTCTAAGAAGAAATCTACCACTTCCATTACTTTATTGAAACCTTGTCTGTGACCTTCCATCTTAGGTAGTCCATTTTTCTTTGCCCATCTCCTGTTACCATCAACGATAAATCCTATACTTTTTAGCAATCTTCTTCACCCCCTGTAGCTAAGTATATCATGGTGTATCTGGTTATGCTTAACATGAATATGTCTGAAAATAGTTGTCAAAAAAAAGCAGATGTAAATAGGCATTGTAAATGTTGCTTCATAATGATATGCATAATATGTTGCAAATATATGGGGAAATTTAACGTTTATATGCTGCTATTTGTTTATTGTATGCATTATTATTGCTATAACATACATATCTTCTCAAAGTGAGGTTATAGAATATACATGCAAATCTGTTTTAGGAGGTGTGATGCGTGAAGAGTTTAAGAAAGGTGCTCGTTATTATTATTTCCCTCTCTATGCTATTTGTGGGCATGGGAAATATTTCCTTTCCCACAAACGCTCAAACAACCAATGCCAATGGTCCTGTTTTAAAGTTGAGAACAGGTATGCCACCAAAACTATCTCAAACAAGTTCTTATGGTACCACTGGCCCTAGATTGTATATTGTGCAATTTACGGGACCTGTTAAGCAGGAATACAAAGATGCTTTGTCGCAGCTTGGAATTGAGTTAGGTGACTATATACCAGAATTTGCGTTTGTGGTAAGAGGCACTAAAGCTCAGATGGAGAAGGTTTTATCTTATGATTTTGTTGCCAATGTTTACGAATACAGAGCAAAATATCGTATTTCTCCTGAAGCTCTTCAGGCTATCAAGTCTGGAGAATACGATAAAGTAGTGGCATATGGACCTATAGGGGATCTTTTACAGATTCAGAATATTCTTGCATCTATGGGGATTACGGATTTTGATGACATGATAGAAGAGATGATAGATATGATAGAACAGTTTTATGGAGAGCCTGTTTATTGGATAGATATGAAACCTCAAAATGTCATCTTCAATGATGAGGCAGCAAAGATTATCAAGGTAAATCCAGTTGCGTGGACAGACTATGGATATCATGGTGAGGGACAAATAGTTGGTATTATGGATACTGGACTAGATACAGGAAATGCATCAACACTTCATCCTGATTTGAAGGATCGCCTAGTAAAGGCTTATGCATATGGAAGGAGTGGAGATTGGTCTGATCCCAACGGTCATGGTACACATGTTGCCGGTTCTGTTGTAGGAACTGGTGCAGCTTCAAATGGTCAAATAAAAGGTATGGCATATGGGGCCAAGATTGTATTTCAGTCGGTTCTTGATTCAAATGGTGGTCTAGGTGGACTTCCCAACGATCTAAACGATGCTTTTCAGGTAGCATATAACGATGGTGCTCGAATTCATACCAACTCCTGGGGATGTCCTTATCAATATTGTCAGAATAAATACGATACCCAGTCTTCCCAAGTAGATGAATTTATGTGGAATCACCCTGATATGACCATTTTATTTGCCGCAGGTAATGATGGAGATTATGATAGAGATGGTGTAGTGGAGTATAATACGGTAACTCCACCTTCTACTGCAAAAAATTGTATTACAGTAGGTGCCGCTGAAAATTATAGGCCTGATAAAGGTTCGTATGCTGATAATATTAATGATATAGCTCTCTTCTCATCAAGAGGCTGGACTTCCGATGGTCGTATTAAACCTGATGTAGTAGCTCCCGGCACATGGATACTTTCAACACGTTCCTCATTGGCTCCAGATGATCACTTCTGGGGAAATTACAATCAGTATTATGCCTACATGGGTGGTACTTCTATGGCAACACCTATTACTGCCGGTTTCACTGCAATAGTGAGACAGTGGTTGCAGAATGCCAAAGGGTATTCTAATCCAACCTCTTCCCTTATTAAGGCTTTACTTATTGCAACAGCTAGACCGCTTGGCGATGCTATAGTTTCTGCAGACTATGGCTGGGGAGAGGTTAACATGGATAACATCATGAATGGTAATCTTATTCTGCTTGACGAATCTCAGACAAAGGCTTTAAATACAGGTGAGACCTGGACTTACACCTTTAATGTCAATGATACATCTAAACCTGTTAAAGTGGTTCTTGTTTGGAGAGATTATCCAGGATCTCCTCAAGCTTCTGCCTATCTTGTCAATGATTTGGACCTCACAGTAACCACTCCAAATGGTTCTTCTTATTATGGCAATAGCATGCTTTATTCCTCTCCTGACAGGAAAAACAACGTAGAGGTGGTATATATACCATCTCCTGTGGAAGGTACCTATACTATTAAAGTTAGTGGATACAATATCCCACAGGGACCCCAGCCATTTTCCATCGTAGTTTATTCTGGTGGTGCAACATCTGGTGGCGGCTCCACACAGACCGATAATCCTCCTGTTGTTAGCTTTAGCAAACCTGCCAATGGGGCGGTTGTTGACAAGACATTTGATGTAGAGATACAAGCAAGTGATGACAAAGGGATATCCAAGGTGGAGCTTTATGTAAACAGCACAAGCAATGATCCCATAAAGACATGGACCTCTTCTCCATACACAATAACTCTTGATGCATCCAATGCATCTGAGGGAGATTATAAACTCATAGCCATAGCATATGACACGGCAGGGCAAACATCCCAAGCAGAGATTACCATAACCGTTAAGCACGGTTCTGAGCCTTCCGATAATACACCACCTTCTGTTAGCATTACATCTCCTCAAAATGGGCAAGTGGTATCTGGAAATATAACTGTTGAGGTTGCGGCATCTGATAGTGAGAGTGGTATATCTAAGGTGGAGTTGTATGTAGATGGCAATAAAGTTGGTGAGGATACATCGGCTCCTTATAATTTCTCCATAGATACTACAACGCTTTCCGACGGACAGCATACCCTGGTGGCAAAGGCTTATGATACTGCAGGTAATATTGGTACTTCTTCTGAAATATCTATTACAGTTGATAATACTCCCGATAATGGAACAGGAGATATAGTTTCTGCTGAAAGAGGTTATTTCGGTAAGTTCTCTTCTTCCGGTGATACGGCATATTACTATATTAACGTAACTACAGAGACCGATATCACGATCAAAGCCTATATGGAAAGCACTTTAGATATGGATATATACCTTATTAATTCCAATGGAAGTGTGCTGGCCAAATCAGAAAATGGTAAAGGTGAAAGTGAGTCTATTACCTATCATCTAACACCTGGAATATATAGGCTCAAGGCATACAATTACTCCGGTTACGGATACTATATTATATATGTCACCAATGATGTGGATACGTCTAAACAGGTGTTTAAAACGCTATCTGGTAGTGTTACTGATGGTGGAAGCAAGAGTTACAATTTCAATCTAAGTGGTATTACAGACATATATTTAGATTGGGGAGATAGTAATGTTGATCTTGATCTGTATATCTACGATGCATCTGGTAACCTTGTCGCTAAATCAGAATATGGTAAATATCATTGGGAAACGCTCAATTTGAATCTTAGTAGCGGTGTATATACAATAGTGGTCAAGTCGTATAGTGGAGGTAGTGATTTCACATTGAAGGTTCTTTCTGGAAAATAAAAGGGTTTCTGCCAGTTATATTAAAAAGAGGGGACAATGTCCCCTCTTTTATTATTCTGCTGGTTCAAACATGTCTTTTCCCACACCACATA
>CAZATH010000039.1:0-10638 GCA_964487995.1 uncultured bacterium | reverse complement strand
CGTGTCCTTAAAAGATATACTAAAACAGGTGGAACGCGAGGCAATTGTAAACATGCTCAGACAATGTCGCGGAAACAAAACCGAAGCTGCTAAGAAACTGGGTATATCGAGACAAGCACTATTTAAAAAGATAAAAGAATACAACATAACAGACGATGAAACTCGGTGAGGCATATGATCAATATTCGGAGGCTGATACGGGATGTTGTTATATTCACAATCAGTTATTATCTAGGATTTTTCATAAGATTTGGCTATCCATTTCCCACAAAAAATTTCTCTGATTTTCTCAGAATATTTCCCCTTACACTCATTGCATTCCTTATCATTTCTCTGGTAATGGATAACTATCCACGCATTAACCTCTCTGCTTTAGAGGAGATATCAGGATTTGTAGCTGCCTCACTGATAACAACGTTGATATGGTCAACCTTCAACTATTTCTTACATGCCTTTGCACTTCCGAGATCCATACTTCTCATAGCCTTAGGTATCCAACTGGTTTTATTAACAGGGGTAATATACGTTGAGAGAAAGTTAGGAATCTCATGGATAAGAAAACGCGTAGGCATCATTGGAAAAGTCAGTATCGATAATATTAAAGGAATTTCCATTACTAGCATCGAAGATCTTTCTAATGTTGATTCCATTGTGGTAAATTCTTTAGATAGCAAAGACATCGACTTAATACTCAGGGCAATAGCACTGGGAAAAGACGTGTTAATAGAACCCACACCGGGTGATGTTATACTCCACGCTTCTAAATTTCTGGCATTTGGCAGCCATCCCCTTCTATACTATTCTTCCCCTATCATATCTCCTGCTGAACGTTTCCTTAAGCGGATAATCGATATTTTCATAGGGATAGTGGGAAGTATCATCACCATCTTATTATTACCATTTATAGCTGCCGCCATATACATAGACAGCCCTGGTCCGATTTTCTATCTACAGACAAGATTGGGGAAAAACGGTAAACCATTTAAAGTCATCAAATTTCGAACCATGATTCCCGATGCCGAAAAGCATACAGGTGCCGTCCTGGCAACAGAGGATGATCCACGCATTACCAAGGTGGGAAAATTCCTTAGAAAAACACGCATAGACGAACTTCCTCAGTTTTTTAACGTACTTTTAGGAGAGATGACAACAGTAGGTCCACGCCCTGAAAGACCTGAAATGTACCAAAAGATACAATCAAAACTCCCACTCTTCTCACTTCGATTGATGGTCAAACCTGGTATTACAGGGTTAGCCCAGGTATACGGAAACTACGATACCCCTCCCGAGGAAAAACTCACATATGACCTAATATACATACTCTCCAGACCTAAGATACCTTTAGATATAAGAATCATCCTTATGACAATTAAAACAATGTTAACTCCTTCAAAAGCTAAATAGAATATAATTATAGTATCTAATTAAAAAGATACATACAGAAGAGGTGACCTATATGCACGATGTTCTCTTACTACTAAAAGACCTTATGTCCATACCATCAACAACAGGACAAGAAGAAGAAATAGGCAAATTCTTAGCTGCCATACTTCGCTCAATGGATATGGAAGTATATATCCAGGAAGTAGAAAAGGGAAGATTCAATGTCATTGGCAAACGAGGACACCATGGTGTTTTAATAGTAACACATATGGACACCGTTCCAGCCGATGAGGATACCGATAAACTATACCTACAAAAGAGTGGTATGTTAAGAGGAAGGGGAGTTATAGATACCAAGGGACTAATTGCTGCGCTGCTATCTGCACTATCTAAAACCAAAGACCCTGTAACAGTGGCATTTGTCGTTGACGAAGAAGAAACAGGATTGGGTTCTCGTGTTTTAGAAGTTCCTCCGAGCAATTATACACTTGTTTTAGAACCAACAGATCTGAAAATAGCCAATATAGAGGCGGGATTTCTAGAAGTTGTAGTAACATTTTATGGTAGATCTGCCCATGGTGCACATCCTGAAATGGGAAACAATGCCTTAGAAAGGTTATACACATTCCTTCAAAATGTGGAAAATCTATCCTTTGTAAAACCATCTCACCCACTGTTTTATCCCCCCCTGTATCTACTGCAGGAAATTAAAGGGGGATCTATTATATATAAAGTGCCTGACAAAGCAATTTTACGTTTAAACTTCATCTTACAACCTGGCATATCTCCCACTCACGCACTTGAGGAACTGAGCCAATATATAGACGAAGATACAGAAATAGAAGTGGTGGATATGGACGAAGCATTCATCATTGAAGAAGATGAAGATGTTGTCATCAGACTACAGGGAGCATATAAACGGGCAATAGGAAATGATCCAGAGTTTACTGTAATGAGAAGTTGGACCGATGCCGCCAACCTTTACATGAAGGGACTGAAACCTGTTATATTCGGAGCCGGCAGCCTGTGGAAAGCCCATACATCTGAAGAATCGGTAACCCTTAAAGAACTGACAATGTTGAGAGATATTCTAATTGAATTTATTGAAGGAGAATAGCAAAGGGGGAAATCAACATTATATATATTAAAAACATCACCTTTGGATATCAAAAAGGGGAGCCCATTTATAAGAATTTTTCTCTGACGTTGGGAAAACACCCATGTGAAGGCATTGTTGGCCCCAATGGTGCAGGAAAATCTACACTGGTTAAACTACTGTTGGGATTAAAGCAACCATGGAGTGGCACCATACAAATGCCACATAACCTAATAATGGGTTTTCTACCTGAGATTCCAAGCCTTCCACGGGATCTTACCGTCATGGAGTTTTTGTTTGACATGGCTATAGCAGGTGGAATACCTACGTCTGATAGCTATAAAAACATTGACATACTTCTAATTAAACTTGACCTTGAAAACTACAGAGATCAAAAAATTGGCACACTCTCCAGAGGAACACTTCAGAGGATCGTATTGGCTCAGGCACTTATTCACGGTCCAAACTATGTAATACTTGATGAACCCACTGCAGGACTAGACCCACTATCTAGAAAACACATGCTCAAATTGATTAGGCATCTTAAGGATATGAACATTAAAGTGCTGATGTCTACGCATATACTTAGTGATATTAAACAAGTATGTCAAAGGGTAATATCCATAGATAATGGTACACTCATATCTGATATTGAAATCTCTAGTCTTATTCAAAAAGGCAAATATAAAGTTAAGACATCAGATGCCAAGATTCTTTTAAAATATCTCGACGGAACATTGATCTCAGAACATGAAATTATCATTCATACTGAAAACCCCGATATCATTATGGAAAATCTGCTAAAACATCATTTACCTCTATGGAGCCTTGAGCCGGTAGAGGAAGACATATATGAGGTGGTAAGTGGTGAGTAGAGTATATAAGATTGACTACAAGCCCTACACAGGAAGACGACTATCTATATCCCATCGCACATGGATTTTATATATAGAATATTTAAAACACATACTTTTCAAATTCGGTGGAAAATTTTTTAAATTTGCCCTCTACAGCTCCCTTGCTATACCAGCGATTAGCGCCATTTCCCAGTTATTCTTCACATATATCCGATATAACTTTACCCAAAAAGTAGAAATCTCTTTCGAAAATGTTGCATCTTCCGCTTCATTTCCTTTATATTTTATGGTTGCCATCGCAGCTTCCTTCCTCATGTCTACTTTAATGACTTCCGATTACCCTATATTCATGAAGTATAGAAACATGGAAAGAGGTATGTGGCTATCGCTTTATCTTGTAGCATTCACCTTACTATTTGTACCTATGATGTTGGCATTTCTCACACTACTACTGGGTACCACGGCCATGTTTCCTCTACAAGTACACTTTAGCCAGGAATTTTTCAACTTCTTGGAAAATGTCATAAAATGGACAATCGTTGTGCTCATCAGTGATAATATTATCATAACATTTTCACTCTTGCTAAAGAAATCCACATTTGGTAGTTTAGCCTCGGCAACATATCCATTAATTCTTGGCATTGTTATATCAATAATATCCGAAATCTCAGCTATACCCTATCAACAGCTACAAACTCTAAATATCGCAGAAATGCTTTTTACCCCAGGAGACGCTAATATGTCTTATCTTCTCATCAATCTTATGTTGTACACCATAATACTACTTATGGTTTTCCTATACAGGAGGAAATACACATGGAGATAGAGATACTAAACGTAAGCAAGTGGTATGGCAGCAAACCGGTACTTAAAGACATAAATCTTACACTCACTAAAGGCATAACAGGACTGCTGGGGCCCAATGGTGCAGGAAAAACAACACTAATAAGTATCATTGCAGGTCTATTGAAACCTTCATCGGGAAAGGTAATCATAGAAGGTAAAAATCCCTTTTATAACCCACCAATACGTAAGGAAATCGGTCTGTTGCCTGAAAACTCTTCTATACCCAAAAACCTCACTGTTGATCAGTTCATGGCTTGGCAGAGATTACTTACAGATACCACAAAAGTTGAAACAGATAGAGTTCTAAACATCGTGGGAATGGAAAAATATCGAAAAAAGAAAATCAAAAATCTTAGTAAGGGAATGTTAGGACGTATTAAATTTGCAACTGCACTACTGGGAGATCCCAATATATTACTTCTTGATGAACCTTTCAATGGTATCGATCCAGGAGGAAGAAAACTACTAAGAAACTATCTGCTATATATAGCTAATAAAAAAACCATTATCTTTAGCTCTCATATACTTGAGGAGGTGGAAATGATAGCAAACAACATCGTAGTACTAAAAACGGGATTCATTATAGCCGAAGGAACACCTGAGGGAATAAGACAACTTCTTACCGATGTGCCATATAAAGTTTATATTAACTGCTCTGACCCCATAACATTACTAAAACTATTATTTGACCACAGGCTAATACAGATGGGGAAAATAGAAGGGGAAGATGGTATTATAGTAGAGACATTTTCATACTCTAAACTTGCCCATTTGATACCTCAAATAGCTATAAAGCAGAATATCACGATACACAGATTTATACCAGAAGACATGAAACTCGACAAGCTCTTTGAATATCTTACCGTAGGAAGTGATGTCATATGAGATACTTAAAGCATACACTCTACGTTGGGTTCTATCTACTCAAACATAATATGGCAACCACTTTGTCCCTATTAGGATATGCTATACTCATCTCTATATGGAACATTACTACTTACACTAGTGGGGTATTTATCAAACACACTGCTCAAGAAAGTCTCTTTAATGTTTTCAGTAGCAATATTACACTTATTCTTTTGTCTATTGTAGCCTCTATCCTGTTTCTATCTGATATCAATGATGGATCCATTGCTTACATTAAGATGCGACCTATGTCTCCCATATATCATACGCTATCTAAAATCTTTGCAAGCTGGATTTTCGTGTCAGTGATCTCCACCGTTATATTCCTAAGCGATGCCCTACTGGTGGGAACATTTTCTCTCACATCTTACATTTCTCTGCTAATTACAACGTTGAATATCATAATAATATCTTCTTTTATAGGGTCTTTAACAAGTAATATCAAAGCATCAATATTCGTCATGATTGCCTATAGCAGCTTATCTACATCACTGCACAACGTACTACTTCAAGGAGAAGTTGCCTCATGGTTAAAAAGTTTATCACTAATAGCACCTGTATACCATGCCATACCCACAATCGGAATAATATGCATACCTATCATGTTGATACGGGAATTACACAGAAATATAAGGGCTTAATATTTCCCATACCCTTCCAACAGGAAAACCCACAACATTATAATAATCGCCAATAATAGACTCAACTAAAACAGCTCCAAACTTGTCTTGTATACCATAAGCCCCAGCTTTATCAAGTGGCATACCAGTTAGGATATATTCCTCTAAAAACTCATCGGGAACAACCCTAAACTTAACATGTGTAGTCTCATATGATAGATGAATATTGCCTTTAACATAAACAGCAACCGCTGTAATGACAGAATGGGTTCTTCCAAGCAGCAATCTCAACATATAAAGTGCATCTTCCCTATCCTTAGGTTTACCAAGAACAACATCACTGGAAGGAATATAAACTACCGTATCAGCTGTAACGATTACATCATAATGTTCTTTTCTAACGCTCTCCAGTTTGCCCTTTGCCTGCCTCAAAACAAACTCAGTGATACCACTACCATCATACTCTTCCTCATCGTAAGAGGGAGAAACAACATCAAACGACGCGCAAATATATGAAAAAAGTTCCTTTCTTCTAGGAGAAGTTGACGCAAGAAGACATCTCAAGATACATCACCCCGTGTATCAGAGGATAAAACATTGTGAACAGCTGCAACAACATCATCTGCCTGAATCTGTCCTTTTTCGGCAAACATTAAAACAATCACAGTAAGTATATCCAATATGGGATTAACACTCATATCAACTGCCTTGTTGGGATCAAATGAGTATAAATATTCCGTAAACGCCTCTTCACTTTCATGCCAAACAGAGGCAATATATGGTGGTAAAACATCTGTGATGTATCCATTGATAACAGCTTTAATAATCTCTTTAAAAGAATCTGAATGAATAAAATCGTATATTTCTTCTGCATGAGGTTTTCCTTCAACCAATTTATCAAGCTGTTTTCGTGCACTTTCATCATGTATCAAACCATGGAAAACATCCCACGCAACAACCTCCAATACATCCCTTAGTCCAATAACCATTGAAGTGTACATTCCCAATTTTCTTGTCGTTTCATTCATTACAGGCTCTACATTTTTACCAAAAAACATCTACTTTTTCACCTCCAATCTACCCATTAACATTGCCACATCTTCATCATTTCCCTCAATTTCGTAGAATTGACCTTCATCATCAGACTTTAGTTTGTAAATTTTAATCCTATCCTTAAAACCCCAAAGAACTCCCAATTTATCAAATGGCACTTTAATAACTCGCCTAACAGAATTGCCAAATAACCTTTGCTCCACAGCCTGTAGCAGGGAATTCAAACCATCTCCTTGTATGGCAGATATAAAGATACCTTCGGGATATTCTCTCTTCAGATCTTCTCTCTCTTCTACAGATAGCTTGTCTATTTTATTAAACACTATAATGTATGGAATTTCTCCAGCTCCTATCTCCTTTAATACTCCCTTAACCACACGCAGTTTATCCTCAAGATTGTTATCTGTAGCATCAAGAACAATAAGTAGTAGATCTGATTCTTTTATTTCTTCAAGTGTTGCCTTAAATGCCTCTATAAGAGTATGGGGAAGTCTCCTGATAAATCCCACAGTATCAGCAAACACTACACTACGACCTGAAGGAAGAGCAACTTTTCTCATAGTGGGAGATAGTGTGGCAAACAATTTGTCGGCAACTAGTATATCCTCATCTCCCGATAGAATCTTAAGCAGGGTAGATTT
This sequence comes from uncultured bacterium, assembly GCA_964487995.1. Classification (GTDB taxonomy): domain Bacteria; phylum Coprothermobacterota; class Coprothermobacteria; order Coprothermobacterales; family JAADFF01; genus JAADFF01. Next base: position 3,236 of record CAZATH010000039.1, on the reverse strand, counting down.
TCCAGCATTGGTGTATCCAACAAGTGACACTACCTTAACATCTCTCTTTCTCTTTTTTCTCCTAAGATCTCTGTCTTTTGCCAAATCATCTAAAGCCTCTTTAATAATCGATATTCTACGACGTATACGTCTTCTATCAACTTCAAGTTTTTTTTCACCTGGTCCTCTCGTTCCTATACCACCACCCAACCTGCTCATTTCTCTTCCAACTCCGATAATACGTGGTAAACTGTAGTTAAGTTGTGCAAGTTCCACCTGTAACTTTCCCTCTTCACTGGTGGCATGTTGTGCAAATATATCAAGTATTAGTTGAGTTCTATCAATAACCTTCAAACCCGTGATATCTTCCATATTTCTTATCTGAGATGCAGTAAGCTCACCATCTACAATCAACGTCTCTGCCGACAAAGCCTCAGCATACCTCCTAATATCCTTTAACTTACCCTTGCCAAAATAATAAGCTGGATGAGGATACCTTCTTCTCTGAACAACCCTTCCCACAACCTCACCACCAGCCGTCTCAACCAATCTCTCCATTTCATCTAAAATATCAGCGGTATACTTTGCTCCCCTATCAATAGCCGCAATGATAACCCTTTCCCTCTTTTTAGCCTCCTCTTCAAGGTTAACCATTTCTCGAGGCATTATCCATCACCTTGCCAAGCACTTTAACACTACCCTTCATAATCTTCTTTCCTCTAGCTCCCCTTCCCATGACAGGTAATGTATCTCCACTTCTTGGTATACTCCATACCCTTTCATCGGTAATAATTTTTACCTCAGAAGTGTTATCATCAACAACTTTTGCCAATACTACATTACCCGTCGTGTTATCGACTTTTTGAAGTATTACTCCACCACTTCCCCTTCTTCGGAGAGGAATATCTTCTATTTTCGTAGCCTTGCCATAACCCTTTCTTGTCATAGTAAATAGCAAGGCATCCTCCACATCAGAACAGTAGAAATCTGCATCTGACACCTTATCTTTCTCATAAATCCTCACCAGTTTACTTCCCATAGCCCCCATTCCCTGAACTGAAATATCATCAAGTCTATATCTAGATGCCTTACCCTTTTGGGTAACTACTACAACCTCATTACAATTAACAGGCACTTCTTCGGCAAATACAATTTCATCACCAGGCACTAACTTCATTACAACAGATACTCTCCCTCTACTGGTAAACAAACCATCTGCAGGGACAATTTTACCTCTACCTCCAGCTGTTATTAACAATAGCTCCTCTTGACTACTAAGAGACTTCATACCAACCACATATTCGCTGGAAGCCATATTGAATATATCAGACAATTTTGAACCTTTTTTGGAACGGGAACCTTCCACCAAGTGGGCAACCTCCATACGGAGAGCTCTACCATGATTAGTAATAAGCATAATTTCTCCATTAAGGGGAACATCAACATGCATAATACATTCCTCATGAACAGGTTTTTGAGGATTTACTCTTCGAATATACCCCCCCAATAGAATTTCCACTCTCTGCATTGTGCCTGGCAAATCAGCACTCTGTCTAGTATACCCGCCAATTTCTGTTCTTCTAGGATCTCCGTATTTTGATTTTAGCTCCTTGAGCTCTTTTTCAATAACGCTATCTCTAAACCAAGGGTCTTCTAAAATACGTTTATTATAAGCTATGATTTCCTCAAGCTTCACCTTCTCCTCTTCAAGCTTATTACGTTCAAGCTTTGCCAATCTTTGCAAACGCATATTCAAGATGGCAATCGCTTGAGCCTCACTAAAGTCAAATTTCTCAATTAAGCCCCTTTTAGCCTCCTCTGTACTCTCAGAAGCCCTAATATGTGCAATAATCTCATCAATGATATCCAAAGCTCTCAAAAGTCCTATTACAATATGATGTCTTTCTTCAGCCTTCTTTAGATCAAATTTTGCCCTTCTGGTTACAACCTCTCTTCTAAAATTCACAAACTCTTTTAGAATATCAACAAGAGAGAGTTGTCTAGGCATGCCACCTACAATGGCAACAAGAATAACACTGTAAGATATTCGCAAATTGGTATAACGTAGTAGCTGATCAATAATGACTTCTGGGGAGGCTCCCCTCTTAAGTTCTATTACAATGCGCACTCCATGCCTATTGGATTCATCTCTAATTTCATCTGCCCCTGGAAGCTTGCCATCTACAATTAGCTTAGCTATACTCTCCACAAGATGAGCCTTATTCACTTGGTATGGTATTTCAGTAATAACAAGTAATTTTCTTCCACCTCTTCCATCTTCTACACGCCACTTTCCCCTTAGATGAAATGTTCCTCTACCTGTCTTATAAATTGTCCTCAACCTCTCAGGATCATCTATTATTCCACCTGTGGGGAAATCAGGGGCCGGTAAAACTCCTAAAATCTCGTCTAAACTCACATCCTTATTTTTAAGCACTTTAATCAAAGCATCAACAACTTCACCTAAATTATGTGGTGGTATACTGGTGGACATGCCCACAGCAATACCACTGGAACCATTAATAAGTAAATTGGGAAGTAAAGTTGGTAACACTACTGGCTCTTTGAGGGTGCCATCAAAGTTGGGCATCAAATCTACAGTATCCTTATCTAAATCTCTTAACATCTCTAGAGCCACTTTGTGCAACTTTACCTCTGTATAACGCATTGCCGCAGCGCTATCGCCATCCATAGAACCAAAATTACCCTGTCCATCAATTAGAGGATAACGCATGTTAAAATCCTGTGCCATTCGAACAAGTGCATCGTATATTGCACTATCCCCATGGGGATGATACTTACCTAAAACTTCACCAACGATACGAGCTGATTTTTTATACGGTCTATCGGGAAGATTCCCCATATCGTACATGACATACAATATACGACGTTGCACAGGCTTAAGACCATCCCTCACATCGGGAAGAGCTCTACCTACAATCACAGACATCGCATAATCTAGATACGATTGTTTAAGCTCTTCTGTAAGCTCTCTATACCTTATATTATCTAGCATTGCCATATATATCACCTCATACCTAATATCTTTAGATATCTAAGTTTTTAACCTCTAACGCATGTTCTTCTATAAAACGTCTACGGGGCTCTACCTTTTCACCCATCAAGATACTCATAATCTCATCTGCCTTTTCTGCATCGGAAATGGTAACCTGAAGGAGTATTCTGCGCCTGGGATCCATAGTAGTAGACCACAGTTGTTCAGCATTCATCTCACCCAAACCTTTATATCTCTGTAT
>CAZATH010000038.1:0-10643 GCA_964487995.1 uncultured bacterium | reverse complement strand
AACCCGTATGTTATGGGATATTCTGTCAGACTTTAACGATAGATACCTTACATCAGAGTACGAAGAATGGTACCGCTATCTTCTCTTGTTTTTGTACAAGAGGGCATATCAGTATAAATGGGAAAATGCTACTGTTAGAAATCTCTTTGCAAATATGCCGATGGGTGATAGAATATCCGTTATGTTAGAAAGAGGAGAGGCTGAGCCTAAGCAAGTAGCGTCGGTTTTAGGTATATCTCCTGATATGGGTGATATGGATATCTTAGAATTAGAAGTGTTTTTAGATGAATATATACTTCTTAAGCTCAGTGGACTTGCTATGAGCAGTAATCCACTATATGAGATTGTCTTCTATTATAGAGCATTGGATACCTCTTATAGAAATATTCAAGTTGTGGCAACTGGTATTTGGGGTGGTTTGCCACGGGAAGAAATTATCAAAAGGGTGCGTGAGGTCTATGTATAAGATCGCAGCTGTAGGTAATTTACCCCATATCAGGGCTCTTGCTCTGGTGGGAGTTGACTGGTTTTCAGAAAGTGACGATGTAGAAGGCATCTTAAAGCAAATTATTTCTTCTCGGGAGTACGCTATCTTGATAGTATCCGATGAAATTTATAACAATTATCAAGAGTTATTAGAAAAATCGTCGAGACCTGAGTTTTCAGTGGTTATACTCGGTAAAGACGAGGAGAAGGCATCAAAAGCTCTTGAAAAGAAGATAGAACGTGCCCTTGGTATAAGGATCTTTGAATAGGGAAGGGGTGGATAGTATATGGCACAGGTTGTACGAGGAAAAGTAGCCAGAGTAGCCGGTCCCCTCGTCGTGGCCAAGGAAATGGAAGGTGTGAAAATGTTTGAAGTGGTAAGAGTCGGTTCACTTGGCCTATTTGGTGAGGTAATTAGAATAGAGGGTGACAGGGCATACATTCAGGTATATGAGGAAACAGGTGGTGTTAGACCAGGTGAAGAAGTGGTTGGAACAGGAGAATTACTGAGTGTTGAACTTGGTCCCGGTCTTATAAAAAACATATATGATGGTATTCAAAGACCTCTTGAGGTTTTATGGAAGATGGGAGGATCATTCCTCGTTAGAGGAGTGGAGGCACCATCCTTAGACAGAAACACGAAATGGCATTTTGAACCAAAGGTAAAGATAGGTGATGAGGTTTCTGAAGGAGATGTTTTAGGTGAGGTTCCAGAAACTTCTACTGTAATACATAAGATTATGGTTCCTCCAGGGATTAGGGGAAAGGTTGTAGACATTAAAAGCGGCGATTTTACCATTGAAGAAGTTATTGCAATTATTGATAATGGAAAAGAGAAGAAAAAAATTAAGATGTACCAAAAATGGCCTGTACGTATGGGAAGGCCATATAGAAAGAAGATCGCTGCTACTGAGCCGATGATTACCGGTCAAAGAACAATAGATACTTTTTTCCCTATTGTTAAAGGTGGTACTGCTGCAGTTCCTGGACCTTTTGGAAGTGGCAAAACGGTTATACAACACCAGCTTGCACGTTGGTCTGATGCTGACGTAGTGGTATATATAGGATGTGGTGAGCGTGGAAACGAAATGACAGATGTTTTGATAGAGTTTCCAGAACTAAAGGATCCACGCACTGGTGGTCCGTTGATGGATAGAACGGTATTGATTGCCAATACGTCTAATATGCCCGTTGCTGCACGTGAGGCATCTGTCTTTACTGGTATTGCCATTGCTGAATATTTTAGAGATATGGGATACAACGTTGCATTGATGGCAGATTCTACTTCAAGATGGGCTGAAGCAATGCGTGAGATATCCGGTCGTTTGGAAGAAATGCCTGGAGAAGAGGGTTATCCGGCATATCTCGCATCACGTATTTCCTCATTCTATGAGAGAGCGGGTATGGTTGAGGCACTTGGATCCCCTGAACGTACAGGATCTGTTTCAGTTATAGGTGCAGTATCTCCTCCAGGTGGTGACCTCTCCGATCCTGTTGTTCAAGCGACGTTGCGTGAGGTTAGGGTTTTCTGGTCTCTTGATCAGCAACTTGCCTTTGCACGCCACTTCCCCGCTATCCACTGGTTGAGAAGTTATTCTCTGTATGTTGACAGAATAGGAGAGTGGGCCAAAGAACATGTTGCTTTAGATTGGGTTGATAATAGGCATGAGGCAATGAAGATACTACAGCAGGAATCTGAGCTTCAAGAGCTAGTTAGACTTGTTGGTTATGATGCCTTGTCTGCCCATGACCAGCTTCTGTTAGAAACGGCTCGTTCTCTCCGTGAAGACTTTTTGCAGCAAGATGCCTTTGATGATATAGATACGTATTGTCCGCTGGAAAAACAATATCATATGCTTAGAAATGTTCTACATTTCCATCATAAGGCTCTAGAGGCATTGGAGGAAGGTGTAGATGTCAAAGCAATTGTTTCTTTGCCTATCCGTGAAAAAATTTCGCGTATGAGATTTATACCTGCTGATAAACTTGATGAAATAAAGGCTATTTACAGTGAAATTGACCAGGCGTTTGAAACTCTCAGGGTGAAAGGTGGTGAGGTCAAATGATTCGTGAATACACCACCATATCGGAGATATCAGGACCACTAGTGGTGGTACAAGGTGTTTCTGATGCTGCATATGGAGAGCTTGTTGAAATAGAGGTTGGTGGTCATACGAGATATGGCCAAGTTTTGGAGACCTCTGAGGGATATGCTGTGGTTCAGGTATTTGAAGGAACTCACGGTATCAATTTGACAGAAACAAAAGTGCGGTTTTTGGGCAAGGGTCTTACCTTTGGTGTATCACCTGAAATATTGGGTCGTGTGTTTGATGGTATTGGAAGGCCCATTGATGGTAGTCCTGCACCTGTTCCAGAGAAAGAGTTAGATATTACCGGTAGTCCCATTAATCCAACAGCTAGAGATTATCCAAATGAATTTATTCAAACAGGTGTATCGGCTATTGATGGTATGAATACTCTTGTAAGAGGTCAGAAGCTACCTATATTTTCTGGTTCAGGTTTGCCTCACCCCGAGCTGGCCGCCCAAATAGCACGTCAAGCTAGAGTTCGTGGTACAGGTGAGGATTTCGCGGTTGTGTTTGCAGCTATGGGTATTACATTTGAAGAGGCTAATTTCTTCTTGGAAGACTTTAGAAAAAGGGGAACTTTGGATCGAACAGTGGTATTCTTGAACCTTGCCAACGACCCTGCCATTGAGCGTATTGCTACTCCCCGTGTTGCATTGACTGCTGCAGAGTATTTGGCCTTTGATTTGGGAATGCATGTCTTGGTTATACTTACCGATATGACAAACTACTGTGAGGCATTAAGAGAGATATCTGCTGCTAGAAAAGAGGTTCCTGGACGTCGTGGTTATCCCGGTTATATGTATACTGACTTGGCCACAATATATGAACGTGCAGGAAGAATTAAAGGTAAAAAGGGTTCTGTGACTCAAATTCCTATCCTTACAATGCCTGAAGATGATAGAACGCACCCCGTTCCTGATTTGACAGGATATATTACAGAAGGACAAATCTTTTTAAGCCGTGATTTACATAGAAGGGGTATCTATCCACCCATTGATGTTCTGCAGTCCCTTTCGCGTTTGATGCAAAAGGGTATTGGAAAAGGCAAAACACGAGAAGATCATTCGGGTGTGGCCAATCAGCTCTATGCAGCTTACGCAAAGGGTAAAGAGGTTAGAGAGCTTGCGGTTGTTCTGGGAGAGTCATCTATTAGTGAGCTAGATAAAAAATACATGGAGTTTGCCGATAGATTCGAGGCCGAATTTATTAAACAAGGACAGTTTGAAAATCGTACTATTGAAGAAACGTTGGACATCGGTTGGCGTTTGCTTTCCATGTTGCCTCGTAGTGAACTAAAACGTATTAAGCTTGAAATGATAGAGAAATACATGCCCAAGAAAGCGGAGGAGTAAGCCATGGCTATGACAAATGTCACTCCCAATCGTATGACGCTTCTAAGGCTTAAGAGGCGACTCAAAATGGCCAAAAGAGGCCATAAACTTCTTAAAGACAAGTTAGAAGGTTTGAGAAAAGAATTTATGTCTCTTATAGAAGAATACAAGGACCTGAGGGATAGGGTTACTCACCAGATGAACGTGATAGAAACGTATATGGCATTGGCTGAAGCATCGTCTTCGGAGAATGCTATTGAAAGAATGAGAACAGAGAGCAATATAAATCAAACTGTTGATGTTTCAGTTAGATACGTCTTATCTATTCCTATACCGTCTTATAAGCTTAATACCAGGGATATCAGTTTGGTTTATCCAACACTTTTCGTTTCTAGTGATATGGATCTTGCTCTGAGTGAATATGTTAAGTTATTAGAAGACATTATTAGATTGGCTGTAGTTGAAAAAGCATTACATATCTTGGCTGAAGAAATGGAAAAAACCAAAAGAAGGGTAAATGCCTTAGAGTATACCATTATCCCTCAAACGGAAGAAGCCATTAAAATGATAGAATTACGCCTGGACGAAATGGAGAGGAGTCATATTGTAAGGTTGATGAAGATAAAAGAAACATTAGCCAAAAAAGAAGGAGGGGTGCGTAGTGCTTAGCTTAGAAGATGTTATTGCATCTACCAAGCGTTTGAAGGCTCTTGCCAAACAAGAAACATTGAAGTACCCTGAGGGGTCAGAGGAATACGATGCTGCTAAAATTCGGCACAAGATGTATTCCGACTGGGTTGATAGATTAGAAGAAGGTAATGAACCATTGTTGGATATTGTAGAAGAGGCTAAAAAAGCCTATGAAGAACTGAAAGAGAAAGAGTCTCTTTCTCTTGAAGATAAGGCAAGAAAAGAAGCTCTATACGAGTTTTTGCTTGTGAATGGAGTAGAGGTATAAAAATAGGGGAGCCCCGGCTCCCCTATTTTGTTTAATCTGCGTAATTACTCGTGACTTTCCTTTTCTGCCGTTACATATGCCTCATCATCTAAATATAGATCTCTTTCCCACTCAACTTTACCATCAAATAGTGGTTTAGGTGCATCTATAAGCTCAACACGATACATATTAGATGTGTAGAAATATGCATCAGGGAAGTTTACCTTAACAGGGGCTTCTGTGTATACCCTAAAGTTGAGATCCTCTTTGACGATATCCTCGTATTCTAATGCATAATCGCTGAACCTTCTAATAATATCAGTGATGACAAGATTCATATCAAGAAGGTTCTTTTGTATCTGGTGCCACTTTTTACGTGATGCTTCAATATGGGTAAGTCCAAAATATCCTGCGGATCCCTCTCCCTTAAGTCCCTGTATACACCTTGAGAGGAATAGAGAAATACCTTTAACTGTTTCTACGGGATCTGTAACGAAAGTATCATAATTTCCTTGGATCTCTTCAGAAAATGGATAACGGGCATCGTAAGTGATTGCCTTAACATTGCTGAACCCTTTTTCTTCTGCTACCTTATTAATAAAATTGATGAGTCTTTCATCTATTTCAAGTACTAATATTTCCTTGGGTAAGCCTGTTAGTGCAAGTGCTATAGATGTTAAATCATCATCTCCCAAAATAAGGATCTTTTTATTTTCCACGTCTCCAAAGCGGTGCATGAGTAGTACCCTTCTAATTGTATCTTCTGGAGTTACATATCCCTGGTCAAATGCGGTAATAGCCTTGGGTCTGTTTTTGGCTATTTCTAAAAACTGCTTGTATATATCTTTATATGCCTCTTTGATCACCACAGTTTTACCCTGGCAGTGGTCGCAAACAGGGTCGACATAGGCGTGAATACCCAGTTTTTCGGCATACTCCTTGCCTTTTTCTGTGAGTAATAGCAATCCTTCCTCATCTGCTTTAATGTAACCTCCTTCTACTAGCTCTTTCAGAGTTGCTATAAATTCTGGTAATACTGTGTCATTTTCTCTAATTAGGTTCCAATAACTGGTTTTTCCTTGAAGCAAAGTTCTGAGAATAAAGTAAATGGTTCTTTCCTTCCTCATCTTTCACCCTCCTTTCAAATATAGTGCACTATGCACAGACTGAAACTCATTATACAACAAAAAGTAGATGCTTTTTGTTTAGAATTCATTATCTATGATAGCATATGTATGGTGATATATAATGATTATCGGAATAGGTACTGATATTGTTGTTGTTTCACGAATAGGTAGTATACTTGAGCGAAGAAAAGCAAGATTTCTTGAAAAGTTTTTTCCATGTGCTTGGCATGAAAGACCATATCCTAATGCTCAAACAGTCGCAGGTTGGTTTGCTTCCAAAGAAGCATTTATTAAAGCAGTTGGATTGGGTATGGGGTATATGCCTTTGTCTAGTATATGTATAAAATATAATTCTTATGGCAAACCTTATATAACAAGTGCCAAGATTAAAGATAATTGGATTGTGCATTTATCTATAGCGCATGATGGGGAATTGGCATTGGCATTTGTGGTAATAGAGGAGGTATAAAACGTGAGTACGCCTATGGCTCGACAATACTGGAAATTAAAAAACATGGTTGGAGATGATATTTTGCTAGCCTTTAGACTGGGTGATTTTTATGAATTTTTCTTTGAGGATGCTTACAAAGTATCAGAGGCTTTGGGAATAGTTCTTACAAGTAGAGAATTTGGCAAGGGTAATAGAGTGCCAATGGCAGGTATTCCATATCATGCTCTAGATAGCAGATTAAAGAGCTTAATTAATCAAGGATATAAGGTTGCCATTTGTGAGCAGGTAGAGGATCCTAAAAAAGCAAAAGGGTTAGTTAAAAGAGATATTGTTAAGATATATACTCCTGGTACGTTTGCCGATGATGAGCAAATTGAACATACGTGGATGTTAGTAATAGAGGATCGTGTCAATGAAATAGCCTATTATCTCATTGATGCAACAACACTTGATTTTATTAGTTTTGTCCTTCCCATATCTATTCCTTTACAGGATATTGTAGGATATATCTTGCCTTATCAACCTAAAGAAATTCTTATTTCTTCTTCAGAGGTAGGACTACCCATTGTTACGGCGCTGGCAGAACATTTAGGTGCAACTATTACTAGGTGGGATGAGGGCGATAGTGCCATAGATCGTGCTAAATCTTATATAGCATATGTGAATAGAACTTCCAAAGAGGATATCGTTTTAGAAAGTAAAGAGGAAGAGCAATATATGGTTGTAGATTCCTCGGCTATCAAGGCTTTGGAACTGGTAATCAATTCCAGAGATGGAGGTAGAAGTGGAACATTGCTAGAAATATTAGACAAAACTCAGACTCCTATGGGTAAGAGACTTCTATTTCACAGAATACTTAGACCTTTTGTGAATGTATCTGATATTAATCGTTCCCTCGACAAGATAGAGAAGCTTCTTGAAGATTCTTTAGTAGTTGAAAGTCTAAGAGAGTCACTTCGAGGCATTAAAGATATCAAGCGTATTGCTAAGAAGTTAACTTCTGGTAATATAAAACTGTCAGATTTGCAACTCTTGAGATACTCTCTGAAGAAAGTTGTCTCTATTGCCTCTAGTCTGGAAGAATACTCTTTAGATGATTATTGGTCTTTAGATGATGTAACCAAGGTGCTTGAGTTTATGGAAAAATACCTTCCCGAGGAACCAGATGAAAATGTGAAGGGTAGCTTTCTAATAGCTGATGGTATTGATAAAGAGGTAGATAGGTTGCGTGATTTTTTAAAGGAAGCAAACAAGTGGCTGATAGCGTATGAAGAGCGCTTAAGAGAAGAAACAGGGATATCCAAGCTAAGAATCAAATATAACGATGCGTTTGGTTATTATATCGAGGTACCAAGAGCTCAGGCAAAGAGGATAAAGGGAAATGGTTTTATTCGTAAACAGACACTGGTCAATTATGAAAGGTTTACCAATGAAAAATTGGCACAGTTCGAGACGAAAGTTAAGGAAGTATGGCAACGTTTAGAAGAGCGTCAAAGGGAAATCTATAACGAGTTTATTTCTCAGTTGCGCAATATGGCAGATATTATAGACAAATTAGCAGACGAAATTGCCTCTCTGGATCTTACTGTTTCATTGGCAACTGTTGCTCAGGATGGCGGTTGGGTGAGACCTAAATTTAATGAAGGTGATTTTCTTATTATTAGGGATGGGCGTCATCCTGTGGTGGAACACTTTATTGGTAGAGACAATTTTATTCCCAATGATGCACATTTGACTAAAGCCAGGCCCCTTGCTCTTTTAACGGGGCCCAATATGGCCGGCAAATCAACATATTTAAGACAGGTTGGCATTATTGTTCTTCTTGCACATATGGGATCTTTTGTTCCGGCTAAAGAAGTATCTATTCCTATTATTAGAAAAATATTTGCAAGGGTTGGAGCAACTGATGATATAGCTTTTGGCAAATCTACTTTTATGGTAGAAATGAGTGAGGTAGCAAAGATACTTAAAGAGGCCGATGGTTCCTCTTTGGTATTGCTTGATGAAATAGGAAGAGGTACATCAACATATGATGGTATCTCCGTAGCATGGGCTACCATAGAAGAATTAATTAGTAGAGGAGAAAACACTCCATTCACTATCATGTCAACTCATTATCTCGAACTTGCTGATTTTGCCAAAGACAACGAACATATACAACTTCTTAAAGTTGATGTTGTGGAACGTAATGGAGAGGTAGTGTTTTTACATAAAGTTGTCTCTGGCATTAGTGATAACTCGTATGGATTAGAGGTTGCAAGACTTGCTGGTATACCTGAACATGTGATTAGAAATGCCGAAAAGGTATTTAATAGGTTATTGGAACGTACAACTTCTGACATGGAAAAAAAGAAGCAGAGGAAAGTTATACAAATAAAAGCCTTACCATTATTTGGAGAGGAAGATAGTAGTGGGTAATATACATCGGTTACCGGACACCATAATTAAGCAAATTGCGGCAGGAGAGGTAATTGAGAGACCAGCATCTGCCGTAAAAGAACTTATAGAAAATGCTATAGATGCATCTGCATCGGAAATTGATATAGAGATAAGACATGGTGGAAAGGAATATATCAAAGTTGTAGATAATGGAACGGGTATTTTATCAGAAGATGTACCTTTAGTGTTTGAAAAACATAGTACTAGTAAGATTAGCCATGCTGAGGATCTGCGTTCTATCGTAACTTTGGGATTTAGAGGGGAGGCTCTTCATGCTATTGCATTTGCATCAAAAAAGGTTATATTAACAACTAAACATGAAAAAGAAAAGGTGGGAACCCGAATAATCCTGGAAAATGGGCAAATAAAAGATATATCCATGTTTTCAAGAACCGTGGGCACTACCGTTGAAGTATATGATTTGTTTGCCAATTTACCTGCTCGCAGAAAGTTTCTCAAATCACCTGCATTTGAAACTAGAAAGATTGTAGACGTAGTTTTTCGGTACATCTTTGGATATCCCCATAAAAAAATATCACTTATAGTGGATAACAGGAAAAAGATATCGGTCATTGGAAAAACGCCTGAGCACTTTTATTATGCATATGTTGGTAGAAAACCTGACAATGTTATAACCAATTCCATAAAAGGTAAAAATGATACTTCAGGTGATATATGGCTGTACTTTGATACTATTAACTATCAACCATTTTTATATATCTCTGTTAATGGGCGACCCATTACGGGAGGTAGTGTATATGGCCTCTGTAAATCTATACTTAGGGAGGTATACGGTACCCAACTATTGCCTTCTGCAGTTTTGTGGTTGTGGTTACCTCCCGGGGTTGTCGATCCTAATATTCATCCTGCAAAGTTAGAAGTTGATGTAAAAGATAAAGCTCTTGTTCGTGATCTCGTTCTCACCCTTCTTAGAAAAAATGAAAGTACTCATAAAATTATTTATCCAAGTCCTGCGATTGTTGAAAAAGCCAAAAAACAAGAAAATGTAGTGAACGATACCTTTCAGTCTACTGTTCCTGTAATCAAGCTGTTTTCTCCCGAAGAAGAGAAGCAGATGTTAAATAGTAACCAACCTGTGGAAGTGCCTAAAATCATAGAAGTTATAGATGACACATTTGTAATATATAGATACAACGGAATCAAAATAGCCGATAAACATGCCCTAATGGAGGGAATTTTATTCAATATTTTATGGAATAGAAAAGATAAGCATATTCAATCTTTAACAATACCATGGATTTATGAAGTTCGCAATCCAGAAGAATTGAAAGACAAGTTAGAGCGGTTGGGATTTGAGGTTTCTGTGCTTTCGGAAAACAGTATTGCTGTACGAGGTGTACCTTCTTTGTTGTCGTTACGTATTTGGAATAAAGAGTTAATGGGATATCTTATTTCAGATATCGAAAAGGTAAAAATTGGAAGAAATAAAATAGCCGATATTGCCTGCAAACTGTCGGTAAAAGCAGGAGATAAAAATTCAGATGCCTTTCTTCAAAATCTTATTAAAATCGGTGAAGAGTACCCAGAGTATGGGTATGATCCTCATGGCCGGCCCGCTATTATCAAATTAGATGCTCCTGTATTAGAGAAGCTATTTAAAAGAAGGTAGGAAATTCTTCAAACGAATTCACGGCAATGGCATATTCCAGTCTGATTTTAATGATTTCACACTGGACAGGATCAGGCTTCATAATATCTCCTTTAGCAAAATAACCTGTGGCATGGCATCCACCACCACAAAGTGCTCTAAATGGACAATTT
>CAZATH010000037.1:0-10787 GCA_964487995.1 uncultured bacterium | reverse complement strand
CAAAGGTACAGTTTTTTTATCATCTAGCAGTGTGCCATCTAGATCGGAAACAATTAACTTAACCATCATATCCCTCCTTGTATCTCAATATCTTCAAAACAGTATCACCTCTACTCAAATCGCTAATCACTTCAAAATCGGGATGTTCCATCCACTCACGAGGAGATGACTGAATAACAATTCTTTTCAAAAATGGCGTTTGTTTCCAACTACCGAGAAGTGTGTAAATTTTTGGAATAAATCCCTTATCATATGGCGGACCAAAAAAAGCAATATCCACTTTCACATTCAATGAAGGAATAACCTTTAGCGCATCCCCCCTGATAACTTTACCCTTATCTTCTATTCCCAGCATCGATAAATTGTTTTTAATAAGAAAAGCAGTTTTACGGTGCTTTTCAACAAAAATAGCAAACTTAGCACCACGACTGAGAGCTTCAATCCCAACCGCCCCTGTACCTGCAAAAGCATCTAAAAAAACGGCATCTCCTATCAACGATCCCAATGAATTAAAAAGTGCCTCGCGAAAAACTTCCGCCAATGGTCTTAGCCCACTCCTCTTATGCCATCCACTTTTAATATAACGTCCTCCAAGCTTTCCTCCTATAATTCTCAGCATCTATACATCCTCCAATACAATATCAGCAAAGATCTTTAAGAATTTTGAAACCGATATTTTATCACCTGCACTAATCCTTATAACATCTTTACCATTTTCACTATCAGTATAGATTAACCTCGTAAGTACCCTATTTCTTCTTAATCTTTTCCACGTTCCCACCGGTGCTTCTACAACTAAAAAGTTGGTAACCGATGGATATACCCTAAGTCCCATACCCATCAATGTTTGTTTAATGTTATACAAACTCTCCTTGAGTCTCCTGGCATTTTCATAGGCATACCGTGAATATCTCAACGCCTCTGTGGCAACAATCATTGACGTAGTAGAAACAACGTAAGGTTGTGCTACTCGGCTCAGAATATCAACAATCTCTGGCGAGGTAATAGCATATCCTATTCTCAGGCCTGCCATAGCAAATCCCTTAGAAAATGTTCTAACAACAATAAGATTGTCATACTTAGAGACTAAAGAAGCAACGCTAAAACCTGAAAACTCGTAGTAAGCCTCATCAACTACAACAACACCCCTTGCATTCTTTAATACCTGCTCCATTTCATCAAGGGTAAAAATAACAAGATTACCTGTAGGATTATTGGGATTACATAGAAATAGCACATCAGCTTTGGAAGCATACATTCTAATATCTTCTAACTTTGAGCTGAATGTATTATCCATAGGAATTAACGAAACTCTAGCACCTTGCTTAATTGTCTCTTCTGCATATACAGGATATGTATATCTCAACATTGCTGCAGTTTTACCTGGCCATAGAAAAGCAGATGCAATATAGGTAAGTATCGTATCGGCACCAGGACCCACAAATATATTGTGTGGAGATACATTGTTGTAAAGAGAAACCTCATCTTTAAACTCTTCCAATATTTCCAGCGGCGTATATCTACTAACATAATCCCATGCCTTTTCATATGCACTTTTTACCACCATAGGTGGTAAGGTTGGATTTTCATTCAAAGACAACCGAATATAACCCTCTATTGGTTCAACACTAAAAGGCTCTACCATTAATAATGTTTTTTTGGCAAGAGACCTAATATTCACTTTTCTCCCCCCTACCCTACAACAATGAGTTCCATTCTTTCTTTACCAAACACATGAATTAAATAATCCCATAGATATGGAGCATCTTCTTTGATATTATCAACCTTTTCAACATATTCGAAAGCTAATTTCCGTGCAGGATCTATCAAATCTGTATCATTCAATAAATCCGCCACATTCATACTCCAAAAACCGTGCTGCTTTGTGCCTATCAGCTCACCTGGCCCTCGCATTTTCAGATCTTCTTCGGCTATTTTGAAGCCATCACTATATTTAACCATGATCTCCATTCTCTTTCTTCCTTCTTCACTTTTGGGATCCGCTATTAAATAGCACACACCTGGTTTAGAACCACGACCTATCCGTCCTCTAAGCTGGTGCAATGATGCAAGGCCAAAATGATCAGCACTCTCAATTACCATAACTGTTGCATTGGGCACATCAATACCCACCTCTATAACAGGTGTGGCAACCAAGATATCTATTTCATGATTTCTAAATTTTCTCATCACTTCTTGTTTCATGGATTCTGTCATCTTTCCATGAAGAACACCGATCCTATATCCTCTAAACTGCTCATTTACTATATTCAAAACCTGGTCTAAAGACATTACATCTTTAAAGGTTTCATATTCAGATTCTTCAATAAATGGAACCACAATATACGCCTGCTCGCCCTTATCCAATTTATCTTTAACATCAGCATACACAAGAGAGCGGTATTTGGATGTTCTCCAAATTGTCTTCACCCCAGCCCTCCCCGGTGGCATTTGTTTAATCGTTGAAACATCCAAATCCCCATATACTGTCATCACCACAGTTCGCGGAATAGGTGTAGCCGTCATTACCAAAACATCTGGCATTATATCACGTGCCTTGGAGAGCAAACTTGCCCTTTGAATAACCCCAAATTTGTGCTGTTCATCTATTAGAGCAAAGCCCAAATCTCTAAATCCCACTTCCTCTTGAATAAGAGCATGAGTGCCGACTACAACCGATACCATACCATTTCTTATCATCTCTTTTATCCTGTCTTTTTCTGATTTTTTCATAGAACCCAGCAAAAGCTCTACATTAATCCCCAATGGCTCAAGGTATCTTTTAAAAACCATATAGTGTTGGCCTGCCAATACCGATGTTGGAACTAATATAGCAACCTGCTTGCCATTTTTAGCAGCAATATACGATGCCAATGCCGCAACGACTGTTTTACCAGAACCAACATCACCTTGTAATAGTCTATTCATAGGCTTTTCATCCATCATATCAACCTTAATTTCCTGCCAAACTTTATGTTGGTCTTCGGTAAGTGTAAAAGGCAGGGACTTAAAAAACTCCTCTTCCCACTCGGGGATAATCTCGTATGAAATACCCTTACTCTTTTTAATTACCTTTTTTTGATAAGCAAGAACCACTTGAATAGCAAATATTTCTCTTAGTGCTAATGCTCTTCTGGCATCTTGCCATTCCGCTATACTAATGGGATAATGCAAAGACATCAGGTACTCTCTATAATTCTTATCTTCCGAAAGAAGATGAAGTATCCTAGATGGCATAAGATCCTCAACAGTTCCCAAATACATACGCAAAGCATTACGAACTATAGTTTTCATAGATCCCTTAGATATTTCTGCCACTGAGGGGTATATAGGTTCATACAAGAAATCATCAAATTTATCTATGTCATCTGTTTTCGCTAAAGTGGCATTAAGTTTCTTGATTCTCTGTCCTGTTACACCCTCTAAAGATAAACCTAGCCTGCGATCTCTCTTCAGTTTACCAGTAACCTTAACTCTATCGCCCGCTTTTAGCCCCTTTAGCCAATATTGATTGCCCCAAACTTTGATAGAAATATTACCAGAAACAGTTTGAATTACAACGAGAGTCAGTTTCTTTCCACTTTTGACAGGTATGGGTTTTATATGTGAAATCTTACCCTCCAACGTCACCAGTTGATTGAGGTCAGAAGGTGAAATTCCACTCTGGGAAACTCGAGATTCTACACGTAAAGGAAGTAAGTGCATAAGATCCCATGCAGAAGATATTCCCAATTTTTCTTTGAGGGCTCTAGCTTTTTTAGGACCCACTCCTTTCACAAACTGAACATCTATCATCCATGGCCTGTCCTTGGCCTTGGTATGTAAGACCGACACCCTTAAAAAGTTTTCTCGCCATTTTAATACATTTTGTACATCTGCATTTTCATTTACTTCATTAAATACGTTATCAGAATCTGACAAAGCATCAGAAATTGCTGAAGATGTATTTTTCTTTTCTTCTATTGTTGTCTTTAACTCAACGGCTTTTAAAAACCTAAGGAGGGACCTAACCGTCCCCCCTCTTTCTCCTTTTTCCATATCACTCCATTGTTTTAACCTATATATAAGATTCTTAGCACTAATAGCAAGATGCGGTTCAAGGTAACTTGCATACCTATCTAAGATGCCTATTACTTCTTTTCTTTTATCTATAGGAAATTTCTTACTTCTAACAATATCACTTAGAATGGGTTTAAGAATTCGATATAGTTCCTGATTTTTCACTACACCTCACCTAAAACCATATAAGGATAAACTTTTTGTCCCCCATATTGAACCTCATATTCTACTTCATCATTATCACCTATCAGAGCTTCCAAAAACTTCTCTGTATCTTCTACAGATACATTTTCGCCAACAAAGACCGAAATCATAGAAACATTTCTTTGAGATATAAGATAATCTATTAACACCTTAAGAGCATCTATCTCTGTCTCAGCCACATCTAACAGATCATCATCAACAATTACAAGAGCCATGCCTTCTTCAATATTTTTACCCTTTATACGAGACTTTCTAACAGCTTTGGTAATAGAACCTACTACAATTTCGTTTCTAATATCTCTAGCTACCTGTAAAATTTCATCAGGATGCATTCCCGGTTCCAAATTCATTAGAATAGCCACTGCTTCTCCCATCGAGTGAGTGGGAATCACATAAACATTCTTCTTTACAACTTTATCCACTTGATGGGCAGCCCCCACAATATTCTTATTGTTAGGCATTAAAATAACAGTTTCAGAAGGAGCGTGTTTAACTGCATCTGCCAGTTGCCTAACACTGGGGTTCATCGTTTGTCCACCAGATACAATAACATCTACACCTAAGCTTTGCATAATTTCAGCCCATCCCTCTCCGTCTGCCACAGCCACAATGGCAAGTTCTTTCTTTTTATCCTCTGACATTAAGCCTTCCATTTGAGCATCCATATTATCTACTTTGATTTTTATGATCCTTCCATACCTTGCCACTTCTGATAACACTTCAAGGGGTTTGTCAGTATGTACATGAAAATGTACTATATCACCATCTCTTCCAATCACTATAGAATCTCCCACATTAACTAAATATCCTTCCAAATCAAAATCGCCTGTGAATACCACAGAGCATTCTGTACAGAAAGGATACTTGCTTTCACCTTCCATCATTAAAGTTGGCTTTTCCGATGGCATAAACTCTTCAGATATCACTATCTCTTTACCCAGCAATTTAGCTTCCATACCTTCAAAGAAGATAGTAAGTCCATAGGCTCCCGCATCAACTACACCGGCCTCTGCCAAAACATCAAGCATAGTAGGTGTTAATTTTACTGTCTCTTTAGCAACTTTAATTAAATCAGTAAACATCGTTTCAAAGTCAATATATTTATGTCTCGTAGGGAATAGTTCCTCAGATACTCTCCTTATCAATGTTAGTATAGTTCCTTCCACAGGCTTTACAACAGAAGAATAAGCTGTTTTCCTTCCAGCTTCGACCATCTCTATAAAATGCTCAGGTTTCATTTCTTTTCCCTTGAACTTTTTAAGATAATTTCCAAAACCCTTAAAAATCTGAGACAAAATCACCCCTGAATTGCCTCTAGCACCAGTTAAACTACCACTGGCTATTACACTTCCCAAATGGGAAAACGTTGTGGGATTTTCCCTATCCATTAAGGCTTTTACACTCTGCAGTGTAAGATACATATTAGTTCCTGTATCCCCATCTGGGACAGGAAAAACATTGAGATCATTGATCTTATCTCTATACTTTTCTACCGCTTCAATACCACCCACAAACAAATCTCTAAGATCCTTTGCAGAAACGTATGGTTTCACACTTATCACCTCCGCTATGAAACGTGCAATTTTATATCCAAAGAATATTTTTTGATGGACATCTTTTTTCTAAGCGTATAGTCTATAACCTCTCTAAGATTACGTATAATTACTGCAACAGGCATCTGCCCACTGATAACAACATGAAGAATAATACTGGGAATATTGTTCTCTATACTTACAAAAATACCTGGTCTATAAGCATGTATCTTCTCTCTAATCAACTCAACATATTGCGAAGGGTGCCATGAACTAGCAGGAGAAACCCCATAAACATTTTTTATATCTTTCTCAATCCACTCAGCTATCGCTTCGGGAGTAATTACAGCATATTTTTCAATCTTCATTATCTTCCCTCCCCAAATATATTTCCACAGAGGAGAAAGTATCTCCTACACCCTTTAGGTTTTTTATCAAAGAACGAATAACAGAATCATAAAGATTTTCTATAAACGGCACTAAAGGAACCTCCTTACCATCTACAACAATACGAAGCTTACTTTTCCACAAAACACATTCACGGGTGCTTCCAGAAAGTATATCATCTACATATTCCTTGCAGGTATCAACACCACATTTACCACAGTTTAACATCATTGGCATAACCCAAGACCTTCTTACAACGTCATCAACCAACGAGTTAATTTCTGTCTCTGTCAATTTAAATGGATCTTCTATATGCCATAGGGTATACTGACTATCACCTTTTCCACTTCCAACTTTTATCCAAGGAATCAGCAAACCATGGGGGGTTCCCTCATAGATAAGAAAATCGGCTTTCACATTACGTACAAGACTAAACAATTTATAAACGGGAATAATCCCCTTAACATAAGTAACATATACACCATCTCCAGCTGCAACCACAGTATCAGAAAGCTCTAAATATCTTTCGGTATCCTTATCACTATCCGCAAACCGCCGAGTATGAGGAGCATGCTTATAAACAACCGGCACAAATCCTAACTCCTTTAGTCGTTTGACTATCTGAACTCCCAAATATGTTTTTCCACTATTATGATCACCAACAATTGCCACTGCTTGCATACACATCACCTTCCTCAAGTTATTTTAACAGATAGGGTTTATCTTCTCTTCCAATAATCACCCACACTTTTCCTTTTGCACTTATAGAGACATTTTCGGAAATAACAATATTAGAAATAGGTGGAAGATTATCACGATAAAATGTCCTATCTTCTACTTCCCAATATACACCCTTTAACGTTAATTGAACAGAATCATCATACGGCACAAAGGATATGGGCATGCCCTGAGGAAGGTGGTAACATTTGCTACCTTCTATAAGTTCTATTGTTTGATATCCTGTATACCCGATAATACTCTTAAATCTTCTAAAATACATTGTAAAAAGAGATAGGTTACCCATGAAATGGTCTATTTCCCCTCCCATGATGCCTATTAAAATTACATCATCAATACCCAATAACTCAGCAATTCTCATAGCCCATTCTCCGTCGGTATAATCTTTATCCCAGTTTGAGAGCATAAAAAAGCTCTTCTTATTATTAAGAAGTTGTAATAACGTCTGCTTATCTATAGAATCTAAATCACCTATAACCAAATGGGGTATGATATTTCTCTCAATTAAATGTCTTACTCCTCTATCTACACCTATGAGCAATGTATCATTATCAAGCAATATCTCTCCACTAAAAGAACCACTAATTGCTATAATTGCCCTTTTCCATCTTGTCCCTACTAATCTATCCAATCTCACCCTGATAACCTCCAAATAGTAAAAAGAGGGGGAAATCTCCCCCTCTCTCTATCCTATATCTCTTTATTATTCTTCCTCTATAATTTCTTCCTTACCCTCAACAGTTATTTTAAATTGGCTATCATCATATATACCTGTGCCTGCCGGAATCATTGAACCAACAATAACATTTTCCTTCATACCAACCAATTTATCAACTTTAGAAGCGATGGCAGCATTGATAAGTGCCGTAGCAGTTTCAAGATAAGAAGCAGCAGCAAGCCAGGATTCAGACAATTTACCCACATCTTTGGTACCCCATATCTTACGTCTACCTCGCGGGGTAAGCAAACCTTTTGTCTTAAGATACCTATATTCAGCTTCAAATTTATGGAGATCTACATCGTGGAACGGTACCAAAATATCACTATCTCCGTCATCGTAAACTTCTACCTTACTAAGCATCTGAGACATGATTACTTCAAAATGTTTATCGTTTATATCAAATTGGAAGTCAACATAAATACCTTCAATAGAAGAGAACAAGAAATCAGCTACAGCCTGCAAACCAAAGTTATCAAGAAGCATCTGTAAAAATACACGAGGATATCTTACAACAGGTCTATGGAAGCCTCTTTGTCTACTTACCACCATCAAATCACCAGGTAAAATATAATCTCCTTCTTTAAAGCGAGGTCTAAACCTAATATCTACTTCCCTGCCTAAGATCGGATCAAGATACCTAAATGGGACCCAAGCAAAAGCAAGCTTATAGGCATCGTATTCATCTTTGGTAATAACATACATCATCTTATCTTTTACTGATACCTCAACCACATGACCATCAACAGAGGAAAGCAGGGCAAGTGGTTGTAGTTTGGCCCGCTTGCTGTCAAGTATCTCCATTGTTGGATCAAGACCAACAAAACGTTCATAAACAAACTCCGTAATGTCTATCTCATCACCTTCTAAAAGAGCTTTTATAATGTTTACTAGTTCCTTTCTATCATCGTCGCCAACTTCCTTTACACCCATTGCAACGATCCTATCATGCATAGATTTAACCTCTTCTATGCTCCTTCCCTTAATACCAGCAGTTATCAACAACCAGGAAGAAAGCTTTGCAAGATATTCCACAAACTTAGCAGAAATAGATGCCAAATATCCCTCTATCTTTCTTGTAAGTTTAACAGCTACATCATCGTTTGCCACAATATCATCTATACCATCCCTTAAGTTACTCAAAACAGATTTTCCAAACATCTTTTCTAAATTATCAATCTGCTCAAAGAGATAATGGTAAACATCAACACTCAATCCCTGCCAATTATATTCCCTTGCAACAAGCTCATTTAAGGTGTCAATAACAGAAAGAAGACCATTCATATAAGACGTGATGAAATCATTGATATATATTCTCAATTCTTTCTCTTCATTTGAGGTCATTTCCCTGAGTCCACCAATTTCTTTCACAAGTATTTGCTCTTTAGCATTTGTAAATTCACCACGTATTCTTTCATCAATATTTCTCAACACGCGATAAAAATCACTAATAGGTTTAACAATACTCATAAGGAATCTTCTTTCATCTTTGTTTAGACCGGAATCTGGCGTAGTAGAAACTGCTTCAACAAGACGCAATCCCGAATCTTCTGATGTAATCTCCTCACTTTTAGCACCGACGGTTCCACCTGTGTGGAAAGTTCTCAGTGTAAGCTGTGTAGCAGGTTCTCCCAAAGATTGAGCAGCAACAATACCAACTGCCTCACCCTTCTCCACAATGGCATGTCTTGCAAGATCTTCACCATAACACTTAACACACACTCCATATTCAGTTTTACATGTAAGAGCACTCTTAATATAAACATGATCAACATTATGGTCCTTAAACAGTTGAATCATAGCTTTATCAATATATTGCCCTGATCTTGCTATCACTTCGCCTGTTTTAGGAGAAACAACATCATCTGCGAGGAATCTACCCTTTATACGAGCATAGAAATCTTTAATGTTATCTCCTTCAAGGTTTTTAAGCGTACGGAACATAATACCATCTATACGTCTCACTAAAACTTTGGTATCTATTCCATTTTCTGGAAGAAGCTTTTTCAATTTGTTCACGAGAACAGGTGTTATCAAAGTACCAGCTGGTATAGAATCTCCATTTTTAAGAACAATATCCATAGCAAGTTTGAAACGATTGTGAATAAGATTTTCTAAGAAGTTTTCTTCATCAAGGAAAGCATCTACATCAACCCACATTAGTTCGGTAAATACTTTAACCTTACCAGAAGCCCTGTTTTGTATTTCAACAAATTTATCTTCATCAATAAGTTCAAATTTCTTTACAATAATCTCCCCTGTTTGTCCATCAACAATATCCTCTGCCGCCAATCTACCCACTAATTCATGGGCAAGCTCACGGCCGTGATACACATTGAGATCAACTGTTTTAATTTCGTGATCATCTTCGCGTATAACTATAGCATGAACCGCTTCCTCAAAACGTCTTGTATTATAACCACCAAGTGATGTAGAAAGTGCGGTATCAACCTGCCCCTTACGACCACCATATGTGGAATCAAAATATTCTCTTACTGTTAATCCTTCAATATAAGAAGACTTAACAGGGATCTCCAAGATATTACCTGTAGCGTCATATACTGCTCCCCTGAAAGCCACTGACTGCCTCAACTGATCGACATTACCACGGGCACCTGAAATAATCATGATGTATAGAGAATTCAATTTATCGGGAGAGCTTTCAGACATGAGTTTACGCAAATTGGCCTCAATCTCTTCAGATGCCTTACGCCATACTTCAATAATAGAAGGTATCCTCTCTTCATAGCTGATAATACCATCTTCATAAGCCTCATTGATACGCTCCACTTGTTCCAAAGCCCTGGTCAATATTTCATCTTTACCAGGCATTACCTGAACCTCTTGTAATGATATGGTAGATCCGGATACAGTAGCATAATGAAAACCTATATCCTTTATTACATCTAAGAAGTACTTCATGTCAGCAATACCTATAATATCGACCATATCGGTAATGAGCTTCTTTAGTTTCTTTTTATCCAATGTTTCATTAACAAAATCCAGGCGTGGGCCATGGTACTCGGCATCGGCGTCTTCCTTGAAAATCTCAAAACCTTTCCCAAGGTAACGTGTAAGTCCATACTGCTTCAATCTCTTACCTATCTCATAGTTGAAAATAATACGACCTATCGTTGTATTACCTTTCT